>CAZVEF010000125.1:0-4819 GCA_964625715.1 uncultured Spirochaetaceae bacterium
GCTGGGGCATCGGCCGGAACGCGGAGGCGACCGCGTCGTGCAGCTTCTGTGCGAGCGACCTGCGGTCTTCCGACTCGATCCTGCGGTCGCCGTAGCTGATGCGGCAGATGATTCGTGGTGCGTGGAACGCCCGGTAGATGTGGGTAATGAGCGGTGGCCACTCCTCCCACCCGATCACCACGCTCGCCGGTGGCCATCCGGCCGGCGTCTCGTACGAGACACTCGCCCATGAGACAGGGATGCCCATGTCCACCGCTACCTGCAGGAGCGCCGCCCGGAACGGCCGAACCGCGGCGCCCCGGCTCGTGCGGCCTTCCGGGAAGATCATGAGCGACTCGCCGCGGGCGAGAATTCTCTCCATCAGCTCGCGCGCCGGTCCGACGGCCTTGAGGCTCATCCGGTTGATGAACTCGACGCCCACGCTCTGGAGGACCGATCGGAACCCAATGATCTCGCCGTAGAGGTGGTTCGCCATGAAGCGGCACCCGAGCTCGCCGAGGAAGGTGAACGAATCGGCCCAGCTGAGATGATTCGAGACGATGAAGCTTCCCTCCGGCGGCCGCGCCCCGTCGTGACGGATGCGGATGTTGGACGCGTAGATGAGGATCCTGCCCAGCTTTCGCGTGAGCGCAGGGCGGATGAGGCGGTAGGTACGGATAGGAAGGAGAGCGCGGACAGCCAGCGCGTAGAAGCTTCCCAGGACGAACACGGACGTGAAGTAGTACAGCCTGGAAAGCCCCCGCAGGCCGCCGATGACCGTGTGTCTCGGATCGCGCGAGAGGTAGTACGCCATCCCTGTAGTGTACGCAGGCGCCAAGCTCGACGCAATGGTGAGCTTTCGGTGGGCGTGATACGCTGTGCGGCGGAGGAATGCCATGCGAACGCTCGTTGGTGTACCCGTGCTCGTGTTCTTCGTCGTTGCCTCGGCATTCGCGCAGAGCGATCCCGGCGCGAAGGAGACGCGCGGCGAGGAGTCCGTATCAATCAGCGAGCAGATGCTGCTCGACGTCGAGGGAACCGGCCCGGGGCCCGTCGGCCTGGGCGAGGAGCTCGACCACTACGACGACGACGGGTTCCCCGAGGACGCAAGCGGCCTCCTCGCGCTCGAGTCGAGCGAGGACGGCCCGGTCTTCACGATGCGCGACGATCCTGCCCCGTACCTCCTCTACGCGCAGTACGAGAACCGCCAACGCGACGCGGTCTTCCTCGCGCGCACCGGCACCGTCAGAGACCCGCTTCCCAGCGGAAAGCCCGTGGAGGTGCCATTCGGGTACGGCGCGGTGAAATTCAACACCGTCTACGTCTCGCTCGGCGAGAGCCTCGTGGTGCCGCACTTCAGCGACAACCGCAAGGAGTACGTGCAGTTCCCGCTCACCGACCTCTACGTGGGCGGGAGCTTCGGACTGACCGGGGTGCTCGCGTGGCTGCGCTACGTGCACACCGAGCGATTCGTGGGCTACACGGCGATGGGATACAATCCCTTCGGCAGCCCCAACCCGGAGAGCGTCCTGAACCGCTATCGGGTGCCGCTCCACCTCGGCGGCGGCTACCGGTTCCCCGGTGCCTTCCCGGAGTTCCTGGGCGAGAACAACTGGACCGTCGGCGCGGACCTCATGCTCGGTTTCGGCGACCCGGAAACCGGGGTGCTCGTCCCCGGTGTCTTCCTCGATATCGAGCGCGTGCTCTTCGACGAAACCGGTCTGCGCCGCGACTTCCGCGAGGACCCACGGCCGTACAACTACCGCGTAAACGCGCTCGTCCTGCGCGCGGCCGCGTACCTCAACGTGACGAACCTGGGCGCGGACAACGTGTTCTTCCCCGTGTTCAGCCTCAGCTACCAGGTGAACGTCATGGGCCCGCAGATTCCCGAGCACGAGTTCAAGGAGACGAACGTGCTCTACCTGAACGAGATCTACCGCGAGGATCTGGAGGAGCAGGCGCGTCGGCGCGAGGAGCGCGCGAACCGGTAGCGGCCGGCGGCAGAGCGGACCCGCGGCCGCCTGTGGAGCCGTTTCCGCCCCAAGCTCCGCGCGCCACTACCGCCGGCCCGGCTCCACCGGTGTCCCCGACCCGACGTTCGGGTGTTCGTTGGAGACGCGCATCGAGGCGAGCTTGCCGCTGATCATGCTCATCGTCGTGCCCGTTCCGGGTACGGTGTAGTGGCCCGCGTAGTAGAGGTTGGAGAGCTTCTTCGACTTGTTCATGGGGCGGAAGTAGGCGGTCTGGAAGAGCGTCTGCCCCAGACCGAACCCCGTTCCCTCGTGCGCGTTGTAGTCGGTCTTGAATTCCCGCAGCGACATCGTCTCCCGGAAGACGATCGCGTCTCGCAACGGCTCGCCGGTCAGCCGCTCGATTCGGTCCATCACGAGGTTGAAGTAGTGCTCGCGAAGCTCGTCGGGATCGTCGAGCCCGAGCGCGCACGGCACGAGGATGAACACTGCCTCGTGGCCCTCCGGCGCGCATCCCGGGTCGGTGATCGACGGGATGTGGAGGTAGAACAGCGGGTCGGCGGGCCAGCGGCGGTTGCCGTAGACCGCGTCGAAGTGGTCGTTCCAGTCGGTGTCGAAGAAGAACGTGTGGTGCGCGAGGAAGGGAAGCTTCCGGTTGAAGCCGACGTAGTAGTTGAGCACCGCCGGGGCGAAGGTCTTGTTGCCCCACTTCTCGAGCGAGAGCGATCGGTCGGCGTGCTGCAGCAGCTTGTCCTCGACGTAGGGATAGTCGGCGTTGACCACGACCGCGTCGGCGGCGATCTCGTCCTCATCGCACTCGTTGCGCAGCAGAACGCTCGTCACCTCGCCGCCGGAGCTGCGGATACCGACAACCTCGGTATTGAACACGAACCTCGCGCCCTTGCTCTCGGCGACCTGCTGCATCGACTCGACGACCTTTCCGAAACCGCCTTCCGGGTACCACGTTCCCAGGCCGAAGTCGATGTAGTTCATCAGCGTGTAGACCGCGGGTGTCTTGCGCGCGAAGCTGCCCAGGAAGACGACGGGGAACT
This sequence comes from uncultured Spirochaetaceae bacterium, assembly GCA_964625715.1. Lineage (GTDB taxonomy): Bacteria > Spirochaetota > Spirochaetia > DSM-27196 > SLST01 > SLST01. The sequence continues at coordinate 3,002 of CAZVEF010000125.1, forward strand.
CCAGAATCTTGCGCAGATACGGGTGGCTGAAGAAGCGTTCTATCAACCCGCGGTAGCTCGTGAAGAGGTTGAGCCGATGCAGGTTCCTGATGAACGCGCCGTTGATCATGTCGAACGGCGAGTAGAAGTTCCGGTAGATGAAGCCCGACATCGCGAACTCGTACTTACGCCGCGCCTGTTCGACGAACGCCTCGAGCCTCGCTCCCGCGCCCGGCTCGTACGACTCGAAGAGCGCCTTCGCGGCCTCGAAATCCGCGGGAACGGTGACTTCGTTCCTCGACTCGCCCGGCAGGCTCTCGCCGAAGTACACCTTGTAGCTCGGGTCGACGCGGCGGATCGCGTAGTAGTCCTCGCGCCGTACGCCCATGTCGGTGAACCAGCGGTCGTGCTCTTCGGGCATCCAGTACCAGCTCGGTCCCATGTCGAAGCGGAACCCTTCGCGCGCGAGTACCCGCGCCCTGCCGCCGACCCACGAGTTCTTCTCGTAGACGGTGACCTCGTAGCCCGCCTGCGCGAGATAGGCCGCGGCCGAAATCCCGCCGAATCCGGCTCCGACGACGACGACGCTCTTGCCCGGTTTTCTGTCCGACATTGACAACCTCCTCTGGTCCCGCCCCGAGACCTGGAGAAACGGTACGCTTCCCGAGATTCGAGCGTCAAACTACGAAAACGATCAGGTTAGCTCGATGCTCGGGACGGGAGTGCGGTCTGCACCTTCTCGCGGCCACGCGCTACGGCCGGGTCTTCTCCATCGCGGCGATCAACCGGTCGACGAGCTCGTCCGTCTTCGGATCGATCTCACGCTTGATCTCCGGATTCGCGTCTGCGTAGGCAACGCTGCGCCGCATGCCTTCCCAGAACGGGATCGTTGCCCGGTAGCCGGGGACGTATTGCTTGATCTTCGCGTTGTCGAAGACGACGCTGTACTGCTTGTCCCCGATGAGTCCTGCCCCCACGTCTTCGTCGTAGCTCGCGATGACGTCGCTCGGGACGTGCACGATTCTTGCCTCCACACCGAGCGCTGCGGCCATCGCGCGGTGGATCTCATCCCACGAAAGCGCTTCGTCGCCGGTGATGTGGAAGGTCTCGCCGATCGTGAACGGATTACCCAGCAGCCCGTTGAATCCCTTCGCGAAGTCGTCGGTGTGCGTGATCGTCCACAGCGAGCTCCCGTCGCCGTGGACGACGATGGGCTTGCCGTCGAGCAGTCGCCGCGGGTAGGTGAAGTCCTTGCCGAAGGTCGTGGGGAACCAGCCGGTCGAGTAGGTATGGCTGGGCCGTACGATTGTCATCGGAAAGCCGGTATCCTCGTACTCCTTCCACAGCAGGTTCTCACACGCGATCTTGTTCTGCGAGTACCGCCAGTAGGGATTGTACGCGGGGGTGCTCTCGGTGATCACGTGGTGCCGCACCGGCTTGTGGTAGACGCTCGCCGAGCTGATGAAGACGAACTGGTCGGTCTTGTCCCTGAAGAGATCCAGATCGGCCTCGATGTGATCGGTCGTGAACGCGATCCAGTCGACGACCGCGTCGAATCGCATCCCGTCGACGAGTCTGCGGACTTCCGCCGGGTTGCGGATGTCGCCTATGATCGTCTGGACCTCGTCGGGGACGCGCGCCTTCGCGCTGCCGCGATTCAGGTGATAGAGCTCGATCCCGCGGGCGAGCGCATCGTGGGTGCACGACGTTGAGATATTTCCGGTACCGCCGATGAAGAGAACTCTCATGCTTCCGCTCCTTCTGCGCCCTCATCGTAGCACGGAGCGGAGCCGGTGGGCACTGCTGCAGCTATCCTGCTGCAGCTATCCTGCTGCAGCT
>CAZVEF010000125.1:4919-7356 GCA_964625715.1 uncultured Spirochaetaceae bacterium
GCGGAGCCGGTGGGCACTGCTGCAGCTATCCTGCTGCAGCTATCCTGCTGCAGCTTCAAACATATAGTGAGCCGATGCCTCCCATGCCGGCACCCCGCGGCGCTCGAGCTCGTTCACTACGACGGTGGACGAACACTCGACAGGGTGCCACTCGATCCACGCGCTCAGCTCTCTGATTACGAGTACGGCGAACCACGCGCCGTCGGCGCCGTGGAATCCGGTCGCACCGGGATTCAGAACGCCGCGGGAGCCCGTGAAATGCCAGATGCGGTCGTGGATGTGCCCGAAGCAGACGATCTCGCCTTTGCGAACGTCGAACCGGCGAAGTATCCCGTCCGGAGCCTCGCCAAGGTACTGTTCGCTCACCCGATCGTCGTCGAGCAGGTAGTGCTGAAACCGGAGGCGCCACTCGTCGATGTGCGCCTCCACCCGCGCTGGCAGGCCCGCGAGCAGCGCGAGATGGTCGGCGCGAAGCTGCGAGGCGGTCCACTCCATGTGGACTCGAATGTCCGAATCGAGCCGGCCGGAGAGTCCCGGGGTGAGGCCGAGGATGGGGTACTCGTCGTGATTCCCGCGGACGAGATCGACGCCCTCGGCCGTCAGCAAATCGAGAGTCTCCGCGGGCCATGGCCCCAGGTCGATCGCGTCGCCCAGATGTACGATCCGGTCGCAGGCGTGGAGACGGGCGCGGCGTATCGCGGCTTCGGCGAACGGCAGGTTGGCGTGCAGGTCAGAAAGAATGGCAATACGCATTGAACCCCCTGCTTCAATGCTCGGCAGAAACCGGTTCCCGGTATGACCCCGAATTGTGACGACTCCGTGACACCGGCTCAAGCTTTCGCCACGCCCGCTGCGCGGTTGATCGCCTGCCGGACGACGCCTGACGCGGTACCCCGGCGATCGCGCAGGCGAGCGCCGGGCCGGACTGGCGTCTGCGTCGGGCGGATTTGGTGGAATTTCCAGAGAAGTTTTTCTTGACAGGGGCGCAGACCGGGTCTACGCTCGTAATTGTTAGTAGAGATCAACAATCAAACTAAGAACGATCAAGGAAGGAGGACAACGGGCAGGTGGAAGTCCCATCGGGTGAACGCGCGAGCTACAATTTCTATCGCGTCCTCCGCTCGATCTGGCGGAGCAAGGGCGTGAGCCGTACCGAGCTCGCCGCGGCTCACCGGCTCGACAAGACGACGATCAGCCAGATCGTCTCCGAGCTCGTCCGTCAGGGCCTCGTGCGTGTGCTCGACGTCGACACGTCGAATTCCCGGCCCGGCAGGAGATCCGAGCTGCTCAGCGTGGACGACGAATGGGGCTACGCGATCGGTATCGAGCTGCGCCCGGACGGGATCAAGGCGTGCGCTACCGATATGCACGCCAACGTCATCGCGACGCACCACCACCGTCAGCTCGTGGAGCGGACCACGATCCGCGAAGCATTCATGCGCAGCGTCGAGGGGATTCAGTCCGACGATCGGGTCTACGGTCGTCCGCTGATCGGTGTGGGCGTGGGGCTGTCCGGAATCGTCAATCCGCTCGCGAAAATCATCGTCAAGTCGATTCCGCTCAACGTCCTCGACCCCTACGACTTCGGCGACCAGATCGCCCGGCAGCTCGATGTGCCGGTCATGGTCGACAACGACGCGAACTGCGGCGCGTGGGGCGAGCTTGTCCAGGACGATCCCGAGCGTCCCGCGAATTTCCTGTTCGCGCTGCTCGAGTTCCGCAGCGCCCCGGAGCGCACCGTGTTCGGCGGTGACATTGGCGTGGGGTTCGGGATCGTGCTCGACCACCGGGTCTACTACGGGGCTACCGGTGCCGCAGGCGAGTTCCGCAGCGTTTTCTGGCATCCGGGCTACACGAACCAGTTCGCCATCCCCGACAGCGAGGCGCACGATATCCTCACGAGGCCCGACGTGCTGCCACGGTTCGTCGAGGAGCTCGCCGGCCACGTCGGCATGCTGACGAACGTCCTCGACCTGGGCGCGGTATACGTGGGCGGCGACGTCGCGCCGATCAGGGATCTGATCCTCGGCGCCTTCGTGTCGTCGATCAACAACAACTGGCCGTACGACGAGGAGAAGGCTTGTCGCGTCGAGCTCGCGAGCCTCGATTCTGACATCGTCGCGGTTGGGGCCGCGGCGATGGTGCTCGAGCGGATTTTCAGCGAGCCCACGCTGCCGGTCGGGCTCGCCGCTCACAACGACATCTGGCAGCGTATTCTGCGTGGCCGCACCGCGGCGGGAGCAAGCCATGCGGAGTAACCACAGGGAACAACCGGTCGTTGACCGGTTCAGATATTAGAGAAGGGGGTGCATGTCAATGAAACATGTAACATTCCTAGTCGTCCTTCTGGCGCTTGTTGGCGCGTTCGCGTTTGCGAACGGCCAGGACGAGGCACCCGAGGGACCCGTGACGATCGACTGGTGGACCCACCAGCGGC
>CAZVEF010000126.1:0-7303 GCA_964625715.1 uncultured Spirochaetaceae bacterium
AGATTGCCGCGGTCGGAGGGGAGGCAATCGTGACCGATCTCGTCTTCGGACCCGTTCCGTCGAGGAGGCTCGGACGGAGTCTGGGGGTCAACAACATCCCGCCCAAGCTCTGCACCTATTCGTGTGCGTACTGCCAGGTAGGACCTACGATGAATCTCACCGTGGATCGCGCGGCGTTCTATCGCCCCCGCGAGATCGTCGACGCGGTCGAGCGCAGACTCGAAGCGATCTGGCCGGAAGACGCGGTCGACTATGTCACCTTCGTCCCCGACGGTGAACCGACGCTCGACGTCAATCTGGGCGAATCGATCGAGCTCCTGAAGCCGCTTGGCATCCCCGTCGCCGTCATCACGAACACCTCGCTCATCTGGCAGGACTCTGTTCGGGACGACCTCGAGTTAGCCGACTGGGTGTCGCTGAAGGTGGACGCGGTGGACGCCCCGGTCTGGCGGCGGGTCAACCGGCCGCACCGGAGTCTCGACCTGTCCGCCATCCTCGACGGCGCGGTTCTCTTCAGCCGCTCCTTTCGCGGCACGCTCGCCACCGAGACGATGATCGTGGCAGGCGCCAACGACGCCGAGGAGAGCATTGCGAACGTTGCGGGCTACCTCGACACCCTGAGGCCGTCCGTAACGTACCTCTCCATACCAACCCGGCCTCCGGCGGAACCGAACGTGCGCGTGCCCGACGAAGCCTCGGTGACCGCGGCGTATCAGGCATTCGCGAGGGTCGTCGACAGGGTCGAGTATCTGACCGGGTACGAGGGAAACGCGTTCGCCTCCACCGGAGACGCTTCAGACGACCTGCGGAGCATCACCGCCGTCCATCCGATGCGCCGGGATGCCGTCGCCGCCCTGCTTCGCAAGTGCGGTGCCGACTGGGACGTCGTGGAGCAACTCGTGGCCGAGCAGCAGATCATCGAGACGAAGCATAACGGTCACACGTACTACACGCGACGGTTCCGGCGACGGGCCGATCGCGGGTGACGGCGACGAGGCGAACCTCCGAACCCCTGATTTCAGCTCCGACCGGCCTTCACGCACGCGTCGCAGAGCAGTCCCTTCAGGGTCCCGTCCGACCGGATCGCTACCCACGGCCGTGCCCCACGCGACGCCCCGCACACGGGACATGAGGGAGAGTCGTCGGCCGCAGCGACCCGGTCGAGCCGGATGTATCCTTCCACCGATACGGGCGAGAGCTCGCGGTGATACCGTTCGAGCGCTTCCATCAGCGTCTGCGTCTGGTTTCCCCCGTGGTGCTGGTCCGCGATTTCCTTCAGCCTCTGAAGGTCCTTCTCCGGAAAACGGAATGATCTCAGAATCGACATCTGTCTCCTCGCGCGACGGCTGCTGAGTCGGATCGACAATAGTATATACGTATAGATATACCTATGCACAGCGTCGCGGCAAGGGGTTGCGGCTGAGTTCGATTTGTACTATTGTAGTAGTACAATCGGTTTCTGGAGGCGAGCGCTATGCCCGACAACGTGATCGAGACTCGCGATCTCACCGTCAACTACGGACGGCACCGCGGGATCCGCGACGTGAACCTCACCGTGCACGAAGGCGAGGTCTTCGGCTTCCTCGGACCGAACGGAGCGGGGAAGACCACGACGCAGCGCGTTCTGCTCGACGTCATTCGGCCCACGTCCGGTTCGGCCTCCGTCTTCGGTCTCGACTCGCGAGGCGACGGGCGCACCGTCCGCAGCCGCATCGGCTATCTGCCCGGCGACCTGCGTCTCTACGACCGGATGCGCGCGCGGGACTTTCTCACGTTCATGGCGTCGCTCGAGCGGCGACCGGTCGACCGGCGGTATCGCGACGAGCTCTGCGACCGGCTCGACCTCGACCCGACGCGGCGCATCGCGGAGTACTCGCGCGGCAACCGGCAGAAGGTCGGGATCGTGACGGCGTTCATGAGCCGGCCCGAGCTCGTCATCCTCGACGAGCCGACATCGGGGCTCGACCCCCTCGTGCAGCAGACGGTCATCGAGCTCGTTCGCGAGGCGAAGCGCGAGGGGAGAACGGTCTTCTTCTCCTCGCACATCCTGCAGGAGGTGCAGGTCGTCTGCGACCGGGTCGGTATCATCCGGGACGGCGCGCTCGTGAAGACCGAATCGGTCGATGCGCTCACACGGCGTCAGTTCACACGACTCCGGCTCACGCTCCGAACGCCTGCGCCGGTGGACGCGTTCGCGGGAGAGCACGTCGACGTGCTCGCGCGGGACGGATCACGAGTTCACCTCGAGGTTCGCGGCGACCTCGAGCAAGCGATTCGCACGGCGCTCGAGTTCGGGATCGAGGACCTGGAGACCGAACCGGTTACGCTCGAAGAGGCGTTTCTCGCCTTCTACGGCCGCGCGAATGGAGGTGCCAACCATGGGTAGTCTGCTTCGCTACGAGTTGGGCTCGCGCTGGCGGGCGGTGATCGGGTGGGGCATCGGCCTGACCTTCTTCGGGATGGTCTACATATCGGTCTTTCCCCAGGTCGAGGCGGAGATGGCCGACCTCGCCGACCTTGCGCTCTACGCGGCGATGGGGATCGAGCTCCAGTCGTTTGCCGCGTACGTCGGCTCCGTCGTCCTGCTCTTCATTCCCCTTCTACTCGGCATCTACGCGATCTCGAACGCGACCGCGACGCTTGCCGGCGAGGAGGAGGGGGGCACGCTCGAGCTCCTGCTCGCGAAGCCGGTCTCACGCGTCGAGCTCGTCCTCGCCAAGGCGGTCGCGCTCGCGGTCGTGCTCTTCCTTATCCTTGCTTTCGCCGGCGCCGGCAACGCGCTCGTCCTCGCGCTCGTGAAGCGCGGCTTCGAGACCGAGATGACCGGCGGTCAGCTCTTCCGCGCGCTCCTCGCGGCGTGGCCGGTCGTGTTCGCCACGGCGATGATCGCGCTCTTCCTCGCCGCGCTGCTTCCGAGGCGACGACCCGCTTCGCTCGCCGCCGCGGTCATCTTCGTCGCGAGCTACTTCGGCGAGAACATCTCCGGCATGGTCCCGTCGCTCGAGCCCGTCAAGCCGTTCTCGCTCTTCGCGTACTACGACTCGAGCGCGACGGCGATCACCGAGGGCCCGCAGGCAGGCGACGCGGCGGTGCTCCTGGCCGTCGCGGTCGTCGGGCTCGCGCTGGCGATGGTGAGCTTCGCGCATCGCAACGTAACGACCGGCGCCTGGTCGTTTGGCCGGAATCCGGGGCCTGAGCGGATGCCGCCGGCCGGTCACGCCTCGCCTCAGTAGCTCTTCGCGAAGACGACCCGCCGCGAGCTCGGTTCGCCGGAGAACGGGCAGGTCCCCGCCTCCTCGTACTCGGGGCCGGTCGGCATCGCGCGGACCGTGACGGCGAGATCGGCCTTGAGCTGCTCCTCCACCTCGCGGCTTCCGTTCCAGTGCGCGACGGCGAAGCCGCCGGCGCCTTGGAAGAAGTCGTAGAAATCGGCCTTGCTCTCGATGCGCGCGGTGTTCTCGTCCCGGAACGCGAGCGCGCGCCGGTAGAGCGACTCCTGGATCTCCGTGAGGATCGATCCGATGGTACCGACGAGCTCCGCTCTGCCGACGCTCGTCTTCTCCTTCGGCCGCCTGTCGCGCCGGGCGAGGAAGACCGCGTCCTTCTCGATGTCGCGGGGGCCTATCTCCGCGCGCAGCGGAATGCCCTTGCGGACCCAGTCCCACGAGCGTTCGCCGGCGTTCATGTCGCGGTCGTCGACGGTCACGCGGACCGGTCTGCCGTCGTAGACCTGTCCGCGGAGCTCGTCGGCGAGCGAGTCTGCATAACGCATGACCTGGGCGCGGTCGTCTTCGCTGCGGATGATCGGGAGCAGACCGATGTGCGACGGGGCAAGCCGCGGCGGCATCACCATGCCGTCGTCGTCGCCGTGCGTCATGATGAGCGCGCCCACCAGCCGCGTCGAGACGCCCCAGCTCGTCGTCCAGACGTACTCGCGCCGGCCCTCCCGGCTCTGGTACTGGATCTCCGCGGCGCGCGCGAAGTTCTGCCCCAGGAAGTGGCTCGTGCCCGCCTGCAGCGCCTTGCGGTCCTGCATCATCGCCTCGATGGAGAAGGTGCTCACCGCGCCGGGGAAACGCTCGCTCTCGCTCTTCTCACCGGCGATCACCGGCATCGCCATGTACTCGTGCGCGAAGCTCGTGTAGAGGTCGAGGATCGACATCGTCTCCTCGAGCGCCTGCTCCTTCGTCTCGTGCGCCGTGTGCCCCTCCTGCCAGAGAAACTCGGCGGTGCGCAGGAAGAGCCGCGTGCGCATCTCCCAGCGGACGACGTTCGCCCACTGGTTGATCAGAAGCGGCAGGTCGCGGTAGCTCTGGACCCACTTCGCGAAGGTAGCGCCGATGATCGTCTCACTGGTGGGCCTGACGATCAGCGGTTCCTGCAGCTCGCCCGCGGGCACGAGCCCGCCGTCGGGGCCCTGCTCGAGGCGGTGGTGCGTGACGACGGCGCACTCCTTGGCGAAGCCCTCGACGTGCGCCGCTTCCTTCTCGAGGTAGCTCAGCGGGATGAAGAGCGGGAAGTAGGCGTTCTCGTGACCGGTCTCCTTGAACGTGCCGTCGAGGACCGATTTCATGTTCTCCCACAACTCGTAGCCCCACGGCAGGATCACCATGCAGCCGCGGACGTCGCTGTTCTCGGCCATCCGCGCCGATCGCACGACCTCCTGGTACCACTCGGCGAAGTCCTCTGTTCGTGTCGGTGAAATCCCCGTTTTCCGCGCCACAGACGCCTCTCTTTCTCGGATCGAGTCAGGATACCGAGGGGAGATCGGTGCAGTCAAACGGATGGAGGCCGATGTCGCCACGACCGTATGCACTCCATCTGCACCCTCGGCGACACTTCCGGATCTTGCCGTTGACGGAGGCGCTGGTGCCATTGTATAAATTTAGTCAGTAGACGATGAATAAATTCAATCAATTTGAGCTCGATCCGCGATTCCTACCGCATAACTCGCATCATCGCTGGCCACAGGAGTTCGCCGATCGGGATCCGCAGCTCTCGGTTTTGAGGAGACACCCGCTGGTCCACCGGTTTGCGCTCCTCGACGCGCTGCCCCGGCACGCACCGGGCATCTATTCCGTCACCGGTGGACGGCAACTCGGGAAGACCACGCTCGTGAAGCAGTGGATGCTCGAGCTACTCAGCGATGAGCCCGACCCTCGCAGCATCGTCTACCTTACCGGCGAGCTCTTGGACGACCATCACTCGCTCGTGACGGCGGTAACCCGACTCTTCAACGATCGCGGCGACGGGTCGGTTCGCCACCTCTGTATCGACGAAGTGACGTACATCAAGGAGTGGGATCGGGGAATCAAGTACCTGGCCGACGCTGGTTTCCTCGAGGGCGTGACTCTGCTGCTCACCGGTTCCGACTCTGTTCTGATACGCGAGGCACGGATGAGATTGCCCGGGCGCCGGGGAGGGGCATCGGTTCAGGACTTCCATCTGTTTCCGCTCTCGCTGTGCGACTTCGTCCGGCTGACGGAGACGCCGAGCGCAGAAGAGCTCGGTGGCCTGGAGCACGGTGCACGTCCGACACCGGCTGTTCTGGATGCGCTGGCTCTGGCATTCGACCGCTACCTCATTTCAGGTGGCTACCTGCGTGCGATAAACGAGCTCCAGGCCGGCGGTACGGTTTCTCCGGCCACCTACGCGGTCTACTGCGACTGGATTCGCGGCGATGTCGCCAAGCGGGGCAAGCGGGAGCGGTACCTGCGCGAGGTGCTCGCGGCAGTCAGCAGGCGCATGGGATCCCAGGTCACCTGGAACGGACTGGCCGGAGACCTTTCAATAGATCACCCGGCCACTATCGCCGAATACATCGATCTGCTCGCGCGCATGGACGTGCTCATCGTTATCCCTGCCCTCGCCGAACACCGGCTTTCCGGCGCCCCGAAGAAGGCCCGCAAGGTCGTCTTTGCCGATCCCTTCATCTACCACGCGGTGCAAAGCTGGCTCGGACCGACCGACGATCCGTTCCGGGATCGCGTCATCCCGGTGATGGCCGACTCCGAGTCGGTCGGTCGGCTCGCGGAGTTGTGCGCAGACGTCCACTACAGTCGGCGCTATCCTACCTTCTACATCAAAGCCGAAGGCGAAGTGGACATCGCCTACGTGTCGGGCGGCAGGTTTCATCCGGTCGAGGTGAAGTGGACAGGTCAGGTACGATCCAAGGACATGAAGCAACTGCAGAAATACGACGACCCTCTCGTCCTTTCTCGCCAGATCGCGGACACCCATCACGGGATCCGGAACCGGTTCCTCCCGCTTCACCTCTTCAACATGGGTCCGTCGCCGTTCGTCTGGCCGGAAGGATGACGCCGATGTCGAGCGCCTGATCACGCCCCGAGCGTATCCGCGAGCGCGGGAAAGTCCGGGGCGACGAGATCGATCCACGGTTCGGCGGCGGGCGCTTGGTCGCCCCGGTCCCCGTACTCCTCCGGCCGCGGGACGAAGGCGGTCCTGAACCCGCACTCCGCGGCGGCGCGCAGATCGCCGGTGTGCGCCGCGACCATCATGACCATCGAGGGCTCCAGACCGAGCAGGCGTGCGGCGCCGAGGTAGACCTCGGCGTCGGGCTTGTAGTGCCCGAAGAGCTCGGCCGACAGGATGCAGTCCCATGGCAGATCCGCGTGCCTCGCCATGTTCGTGAGAAGCGCGACGTTCCCATTCGAGAGCGTCGCGATCGTGTAGCGCTCCTTGAGCCTCGCGAGCCCGCTCCGCGCATCCGGCCACGGGTCGAGCCGGTGCCAGAAACGGTTCATCTCGTTCCGCTGTCCGTCGGTCAGCGACGAGAGCCCGTAGGCGGGCAGGATTCCGTCGAGCAGAAAGTGCTGGGACCCGCTCAGGATGACCTTTCCGATCGTCCGGCGTCCATCCACGATGGTCTGCACGTAGGAGAAGAGGTCGGGGACGCGCTGCGCCTCGTCGATGACGATTCCGCGCTCGATGTGCCGCCCGATCAGACCCCGAGGGTCCTCCTCCGCCATCCTGCGCTGGTCAATCGCCTCAAGATTCACGTAGTGGTAGTCCGGGAAGGCGGCGCGGAGCAGCGTGGTCTTGCCCGACTGCCGCGGACCGGTGACTGTCACGACCGGAAACGAGTGGACTGCCGTCTCAAGGGCGGTCGCGAGCGTACGAGGGACCATGGCTGATCCTACGTCCGCTCGAGCCTCCGGTCAATCAGATTCTTACAATCAGGGATTCGAATTCCCAAATTGTAAAGAAGCGCCGGGTTCTACGATCGCGTCGCAGCCGACGATCTGAATGGGACGCGGGGGCCACGACGAAACGAACGGCGATT
>CAZVEF010000127.1:0-7078 GCA_964625715.1 uncultured Spirochaetaceae bacterium
CGCTCCCTGCTGTCCGGGGGTCTGCGGCGCTCGCCTCGCCGGCGTCCGCCTCACCTGCGGCCGACTCGAGCCCACGCACCGCATCCTCGTAGACGATCCGCTGCGCTTCGCCGTGCAGGCGCCTCAGGCGGTCGTCGACGAGGTTGCTGAACGCGAGGCGGCCGGCCTCGTCGCGGAGCACGACACCCTGCCCGCCGGGATCGCTCGTCACGTCGAGCTCGAGCGAGACCTCACGCCCGGTCTGTTGGCGTACACGGCGCTCGGCCTCGGGCAGCACGCTCGCGACGATCGCTCGATCGGCCTCGGGCGCCGAAACGATCGCCCGGTCGGACCCCACGCCCAACGCCGCCTCGACGATCCACGCGCGGAGGGTCTCACCGTAGTCGTCCTGCGAACGCATCTCGCGCAACCGCTCGCGGGTGGCCGAGTACGCGGCGCGGTAGACGCGGTCCTCGGTCTCGAGACGCGCGCGACTCTCGGCGAGCGCGATGGCCGAATCGGCCTGCTTCTCGAGGCGCTCTTCTTCGAAGGCGATGCGCTCGTCCGCCTCCGAATGGATCTGCGCGAGCCTGCGCTCGAGGGTCTTCCGGCGCTCGTCGACCGAGCGCTTCGCATCGTTGCGGATCTGCTGCGCCTCGCCGCGCGCATCCTCGAGGATGCGCTCGACGAGCTCGCTCGTCGGTCTCGCCTCGTCGTTCATCACACGCGTACCCCTATGGCTTCGTTGACAACCTCCCGCAGCCCCGGTCGGGCGGGATCGCGGCCGTGGCGGTCGGGAATCTCGAGGATCAGCGGAAAGTCCGATGTGAAGAGGTAGGCGTCCACCGTCTCGCGAATGAGGTCGGCCACCGGCTCGGTAATCACGATGATACCGGTCCTCCCGCCGCCGATGACGTTGCGAAACGCCGCCCGCGCCTCCTCCGCGTCGGCCACCACGCGCCCGGCGACGCCCACGAGCGAGAAGCCGAGCACGGTATCCTCGTCGCCGAGTACGAAGTACTCCACCTAGATGCGCCCCAGGATGATCAGCGCCGTGATGAACCCGAAGACCACGAGCCCCTCGGCGAGCGCGATGAAGATGAGCGCCTGCCCGGCGATCTCCGGCTTTTCGCTGACCGCGCCCATCGCGGCGGCACCGACGTTCGCGATGCCGATACCCGCCCCGAGCGCACCGAACCCGAAGGCGAGCGCGGCGGCCATGAAGCCCCACTTGGCCATATCGGCCTCCTCCGCGGTTGGCGGAGCGGTCTCCGTGGTCTCCTGCGCGAAAGCGCCTGCGACCGGAATGGCGGCGAGCATCAGCACGATACTCAGCGTGAAGATGATGCTCGATACGACCTTGCGCCTGAACTGTTCTCGATGACCTTCCATGTCATCCTCCTTGTGAGCCTGTGTGAAGCGATATGGGCCGATACTCCGAACCGGCGGGCGCGAAGTACCTGGAGAAGAACTCGTAGTAGTTGAGCCTGAGCGACTGGATTCCGGCCGACAGGCCCTCGAGCGCGATCACGAGCGCATTGCCCGCGACGAGCACAGCGACCGACGCGATGGATGCGCCCGACGGCGAGATCATGCGCGCGATCTGGAAGAACGCGACCATCAGCATGACGTGCGCGATCCCGAGCCCGGCGACTCGCATGAACGAGAGCGTGTTCGCAAGGTAGCCGGAGAAGACCTCGAGCAGCTCGATCACCCAGCCCATCACCCACATGGCAGGCGATACCGGACGCAGACCGGCTTCGCGCGCGTGAGCCGCCTCGATCGGGAACCGGAGGAAAAGCGCGACGGCGGCGACCAGGATGACGGCCCCCGCGACGCCCAGATCCGGCAGCGTTTCGAACCCGGTTCGCGCGAATCCCGCGGCGACCCACACGCCGGCTGCGTAGATGATGCCGCCAAGGACGCCTTCCTTGGAGAACACGAGCTTGAACCAGTCGCGGCGACGAATCCGGTTGACCCAGTTGAGCACCAGCCCGGCACCGATGACCGCCACGCCGAAGTACACGGTCATCGTGAGGATGTCGAGGAGGTTGTTCACCGCGCCGCCGCCCGGGTGACCGGCCACCACGCCGTGGTAGTCGAACCACAGCGGAGGAAGCAGCGCGTAGCCGAAGTACGCGCCGAAGAGCACACCCGTGGCGATCGACGCGCCGCCGCACCAGGTCAGCAGCTTCGACAACTCGCGCAGACCGGGGGTCGAAAGCAGCCGTGACCCGACGAGACCGAGCACGACGAGGACGAGCCCGTGCCCGGCGTCGCCGAACATGAGTCCGAACATCAGGAGGTAGGCGACCGCGACGAACGGTGTGGGGTCGACGGTGCCGTACTCGGGCACCCCGTAGTTCGTCACGAGCATCTGGAACGGTTTGAGAAACCGCGGGTTACGCAGCTCGACCGGCACCTGCATGCGTGAGCCGGCAGCGGCCCGCACCTCCGCGGCCGTGTGCCACTCGAGGTAGCACGCGCCGTCTGCCGCGCTGCGGACCGCCTCCTCGGCGCGCTCGCGCGAGCGCGCCGGGACCCATCCGGAGTAGACTGCCGCATGGCTACTCTCGCTCGACTCGCGCCGAATCGACAGAAGCAGCTCGACGACGCGCAGATCGTGCCACTCCCCCTCGAGCGCGTCGCGGCGCCCGGCGATGGTCGTGACGATTCGGTCCGATTGCTCGGACTGCTCGGTCTCGAGCCTGGCGATCCGGGCGTCCGCCTCTTCGAGCGCGTTCACGTCGTCCAGCTCCGGCGCCGCGGGCAGTTCCTCCCGGCGGAAGCCCGCGGCCTCGAGCGCGTCGCTGACTTCGGAGGCGTTGCGCTTCATCGCAACGACGACCACGCGCTCCTCGCCTCCGACCGTCCCGACGGACAGCACGAGACCCGAAAGCCTGCTCACCTCACGGTCGGCACGCTCCAACCGATCGGAGGGCACCCGCCCGTAGCGCACGTCGAGGAAGCGGTGCTGTTCCTCTCCCAGGCGGCCGAGCCCGGCCATCACACCGGTCTCGCCGGCGGCGGCGAGCGCGCGCCGCACGTCGCTGAGGCGGTTGATCTGCCGCTGCAACTCGGCCTGCCGCGCGCGATACCGCTCCACCTCCTTCGCGAGCCGATCGAGCCGCGCGTTCACGTCGTGGAGCTCGATGTCGGCGACCGGCGTCTGTTCCTCTGACGCGTCGCGCGAAGCATCCCGGTCCGAACCGGTTCTCCGCCTGCTCGTTGCCCGGGCGCTCGCGGTACCCACGCCGGCGATGGTTCGCGGGGGTTCGAGGCCTCCCATCCGCAGCAGATACTCCACGCGAGTCCGCGTCTCGGCAACCGCTGTCCGACGCTCATCGACCGAAGCTTCGCGAAGCCGGGAGCTGACCTCGGGCTCGAAGTCCGCGAGCCTGTGGAACTGCACCACACCAAGGTCGAGGAGGCTCTTCGCGACGAGCTCGCTGCGGTCCCTCATGACGACGGCGGTGAGATGAATCATCTCTGTAGTGAACATCATAGAAGATCCTCGATCCGATCAGGCGGCAGATCGTAGTACTTCGCGTTGAGAACCGAGATCAACAGACGCACTTCGTTTCCCACCAGAAGGACGTAGGCGAGCACCGTGCCGATCGTAAACGGATAGCCGCCCAGCGTTCGGTGGACTTCGGAGAACAGGACCTCGCGCAGAAGCTCCTCGAGCAGCACGAGTCGTCTCGGGCCGCCCGTACCCTCGTCCGACCGCTGCGACGCGACGATCGCGTGGCGACCGCCCAGCACGCCGAGCAGCTCATCGATGGGACGATCGGCGCGGTAGGCGGCGCGCGCGTCTGCCGGCCCGATGAGCGTCCCGCCGGGCAGCACCGCCTCGAGAAGGTCGCCGTGCTCGCTCCCGTACGCCCGATGCATCCGTACGATCCAGTTGACGTTCAGCATGTCGATCTGGAGTCCCAGAAGGCGCAGGGCGATCGGCGCGTCGCGACCGCCGAGCGCGCGAGCCTCCTCGACGAGGCGCCGGTAGTACCACCGGTCGAGCGCGACCTCGACCTCGAAGAGCGAACCCGACTGCTCGACGCGGCCGAGCGGCCCGGCGAGCTCATCGGCGTACGGTCGGCCCGCAAGCGCGGCGACGACATCGTCCGCGCCGGACGCGTTGATACACGCGTCCACCGGTGCGTCGTGCACGCGCTCGTCGCGCACGAGGTAGGCGACCTTCTCGTCGATCGGTCTGCCACGCACCGCGTGCTCGAACCAGAGCCGCAGCGCCTGTTTCACGCTCGCGACCTCGAACCGGCGAAGCACCGCGTCGGTGAACGGCCTGACCGCATCGGGAACCGCATGGTCGAGCGAGGCGAGAAGCGCCCACTCGGTTCGCACGAGCTCGAGCTCGCTCATCTTGACGTCACCCGTTCGAGTGTATGCCTCGACGGCGGCCTCATAGGGCGTCCCGGCGAGCATCGCCATCGCCTCCGGGAACGACCGCGCGCTCGCGATCCGACGGAAGGACTCCTCGTCGAGAAGCTTGCCGATCCGACCGCGGAGCTTGGCGTTGATGTACGCGTAGGTGGACAGCGCGGTCGCCACTCAGCCGTCCTCCCCGTCGATGCCGACCGGCGCGCCCCCATCGACGCCCTGCGGCCCGGTGGTCACGACCGCGACCAGTCGGGCCACCGCCCGGTCAAAGCCGGGCACAGCTTGCGGAGCGAAGCTGCGGCGCTCGGCGCGCAGCCGCTCGCGCGCAGCGTCTATGCGCCGGTTCTGCTCCTCGCGGATTTCGGCGATACGCTCGCGTACGCGCCGGTCGGCCTCCCCCTGCGCCTCGCGCAGCGACCGGTTCTCCTCCTCGGAGCACTCCGCGCGCAACCGCGAGGCTTCCTGCCGCGCCTCCTCGACGATTCGCTCTGCCTCCTGCTCGGCGTCGAGTACGTCCTCTATTGCTCTGAGCATCCGCACCTCATTCTTCCGGAAACAATCGATCTTCGGCGAGCGAGAAGGCATCCACGAGCTCCTCAGCCGATTCGCACGCAAGCAGCGAGTCGAACACGTCCGCGTCGCGGAACACGAGCATGATGCGCTTCAGCAGACGCAGGTGAACGACCTCGCTCGTCGCCCCGAGCAGGAAGAACAGATGCACCGGCCGCCCGTCGAACGCGCCGAAGTCGGTGCCCTCGCGACACAGTCCGAGCAGCACCGCCGGCGCGCCCTCCGGGTTCTCCGCGGGCCGGCGAACGTGCGGCACTGCAACGCCGTGTCCGAGCGCCGTCGATGAGAGCTGCTCGCGCGCGAGCAGCAGCCGAACGTACTGATCGGCGTCGGACACGATCCGGCGGCGCACGAGCGGCGCGACGAGCTGCCGCAGGACCTCACCGGGGGAGCCCGGCTCGATCCGGTCGACCACCGCCTCTCGATCGATCAGCGGCGACACGCGCACGATTCCGCTCGTTCCGTCGAGCAACGGCGCGAGCTCGTTGCGCGGCAGCACCTGCATGCGCGAAAGCAGCCAGTCGTCGAGCACCGACCGCAGGAAACGCCACTGGCCGCCCACGCGGGCACAGGGGATCTCGCTGCGTTGGATCATCCGCTGGATCGTGCGTTCGCCGAGCTTGAGATACGCCGCGGCTTCGCCGAGCGTGAGGATCTCGTCGTGCTCCGGCGCGAATTGGCGCTTCGTGTCGCTCGTTGACATCCTTCTCATACCATATCGCGCGGCAACCGCTTCGTCAACCGTTGGTGAGAGCCGGTCGCGGGCTCGCGTCAGGCGGCCGCCTCTGATACGCTCTGCGGGAAGAGGAGAACATCAATGGATTCGCGAACCGCATTCGTCACCGGAGCCGATCACGGTCTTGGGCTCGCCCTCGCCACGAGGCTGCTCGCAAACGGCTGGCGTGTCGTCGCAGGCCGCTACGCTCCCGGCGAGCATCGTCTCGACGAGCTCGCTTCCCGGCACGACGCAGATCTGCAGGTCGTTCCGCTCGACGTGTCCGACCTCGACTCGGTCCGGACGGCCGCGACTGCCGCGATGGCCGAGCACGACGCGATCGACCTCGTCATCAACAACGCGGCCGTGCTCGGGCTCCGTGGGCTTGAGAACCGCATCCACGACGGACTCGACTACGATACGATCCTCACTACGATTTCGGTCAACGCGCTCGGCCCGCTGCGCGTCGTGCAGGAGCTCCTGCCTGCCATCGCCCGGTCGGGCATCAGGCGCTTGTGCTTCGTCTCGTCGGAGGCAGGAAGCGTGACACGCGCGCATCGGCCATTCTGGTACGCGTACCAGATGTCAAAGAGCGCGCTGAACATGGGAGTAGCCACACTCTACACCGACCTGCACCCTGAAGGGTATTCGTTCCGCATCTACCACCCCGGCTGGATGCAGACGTACATGAAGGGGCAGCCCGATCCTCGCGCAGACCTGACCCCCGACCAGGCCGCCGAGCTCGCGCTCGGCTACTTCCTCGACGACACCGTGCCCGAGGAACCGCTCGTGCTGCGAGACGAGAAGGGACAGGAGTGGCCGTGGTGAGGCCGGCCTCCTCGCGGGAGTACTCGATACGTGGGACGCCGGTGTTCGACACCGCCGGCGTTATCACGTTTCGCGATTTGCTCGGCGGCCCTTCCAGGCGTTCGGGCTGGAGATGGAGTCACGGGTCACACGACGGACAGAGGTCGTGCGTTGGGGTCACTTCTCTTACGCCAGGCACACAAAGAAGCCGTGACGAGGCTCCCGCTTCGTCTTGGCTTTTTCTTTGTCCGCATGCGCGGACAAAGAAAAAGCCTGGGCGCCGCGCTGAAGCAAGGCTTCAGCGCCGAAGCTCGGCTTCGGCGTGGCGCCAGGCTTTTCTATTGCCCTTAGGGCAAAAGAAAAGCCTGGCGACGTCCTACTCTCCCACGGCTGTGTGCCGCAGTACCATCGGCGCAGGAGGGCTTAACTTCCGTGTTCGGAATGGGAACGGGTGGGACCCCTCCGCTCTGGTCACCAGGCAATTGAAATACACATTCACAGTTCCTGCAGCACCCGGCGAAGCATTGCTCCGCTCGTGAAGAATCGCGAAGCGATTCCTTCGGGACGAGTACTCTCGTCCGGGCAACACAGGCAATTGAAATACAGATT
>CAZVEF010000128.1:0-7015 GCA_964625715.1 uncultured Spirochaetaceae bacterium
GGTACTCAAACAACAATTTCGGCACCAGTATCCTCGGCCTACCGGCCCAGCGCCAGCAGGACGCCGGCGGCGACGGCGGAGCCGATCACACCCGCGACATTGGGTCCCATCGCGTGCATGAGCAGGACGCTCCGAGGATTCTCCTCCTGCCCCACCTTCTGCACTACCCGCGCCGCCATCGGCACCGCTGAGACCCCTGCGGCGCCGATCATCGGGTTCACTTTCCCGCCCGACAAGACGTACATCAGCTTGCCGAGGAGCACGCCGCTTGCCGTACCTATGCCGAAGGCGACGAGGCCGAGGGCGATGATCATGATCGTGTCGAGCGTGAGGAACTCGCCGGCGCTCATCTTCGAGCCGATCGCGGTCGCAAGGAAGATGGTCACGATATTGATGAGTTCGTTCTGCGCGGTGTCGGCGAGCCGGTTCACGACCCCCGATTCGCGCAGGAGGTTCCCGAGCATCAGCATCCCTACGAGCGGAACGCTCGCCGGGACGACGAGCCCGGCCACGATCGTCGTCGCGACGGGAAAGACGATCTTCACGCGGCGCGAGACGGGCTTCACCGCAGTCATCGCGACCCGTCGCTCCGCCCGCGTGGTGAGCAGTCTGATGATCGGCGGCTGGATGATCGGTACGAGCGCCATGTACGAGTAGGCTGCGACCGCGATGGGACCGAGGAGATGATCGGCGAGCTGCGAGGTGAGGTAAATCGCCGTGGGGCCGTCGGCGCCACCGATGATCGCGACGGAGGCCGACTCGGCGAAATCGAAGCCGAGCGCTCGAGCGCCGATCAGCGTCGCGAAGATACCGAACTGCGCCGCCGCGCCGAGGAGGAAGGTGCGCGGCTGCGCAAGCAGCGGTCCAAAGTCGGTCATCGCGCCAATGCCGAGAAAGATGAGCGGCGGGAAGATCCCGCTTTCAATGCCGAAGTAGAAGTAGTTCAGCAGCCCGCCGTCGGCGATCAGGCCGGTCAGCGGTAGGTTCACGAGGATCGCCCCGAATCCGATGGGGATGAGCAGCAGCGGCTCGTACTTGCGGACGATGCCGAGGTAGAGGAGCAGGCAGCCGACGGCGATCATCATGATCTCCTGCCAGGAGATAGCGACGATCCCGGTGGAGGAGAGGAAGTCGGCGATCACGGGGCGTCGGCCCCCGTGGGGCCGGCGGCCGGCTCGGCATCCGCCCCGATCGTCGCGAGCACGGCGCCTTCGGTCACGGTGTCACCGATGCTGCAGAGAACCGCGCCCACCAGGCCGGCGACCGGAGCGTTCACGTAGATATCCATCTTCATCGCTTCCATCGTGACGAGGAGATCGCCGGCTGCAACCGAAGCCCCGGCGCGGACGTGAATCTCGCGCACGACCCCGACCATGGGAGCGACCACCTCGCCGGCGCCGCCGGTCTTTGGAACGGGGCCGCCTGCCTGCGTCGCCGCCGCGCCGGTCGTGGGAGCGGCGCCGGCCGGCGCGGGGGCGGCACCAGGGGTGCTCGACGAGACGGTCCCGGTCGATGCGGCGTACCGGTCGCCGGCGACGACGATCTCGTGACGCTCGCCGTCGTGCTCGACGACGATGCGGTCGCCCGTCCGCTCGACGGTGACCGTCATCTCTACGCCGTCGACGATGAGGGTCAGCTCGCGCTTCATCGCGCCGCCCGCGAGGCCCACGCGGTCGCCGAGCTGTTGCCGACGTCGCGCTCGGTGTCCAGATAGGCGGCGACCGCGGCAACGGCCCAGACGGGCGGCGTCGGCAGTTCCCGGCGACCGGGATCTCCGCCTGCCGTCGCGCCGGTGGGGCCGGTCGCCGCCGACGGGGCGACGCCGGGATCGTTGCGGCCGACCTCGAATCGGTCTACGCCGCGGATGAGCACCATGAGCAGGCTGAGCAGCGCGAGGAAGAGAAAAACGATCGAGATCCCGATCACCGATGTCGAGAGGACGAAGGTAAAGCTTTCGATGTCGCACCTCCTCGCTACGCCGGGAAATTGCCGTGCTTTCGCGCCGGACGCTCTTCGCGCTTCGCCGCGAGCATCTCGAGCGAGCGGACGAGCTCCCGGCGCGTGTCCTCCGGTTCGATCGTCAGATCGATGTGTCCGTACGACGCCGCGACCTTCGGGTCGGTCACCGTCTCGGCGAACTCGGCGATCCTCTTCGCGCGCTCGGCGTCCGGGTCTTCGGCCGCGGCGATCTCGCGCCGGAAGATGATGCTCGCAGCGCCCTCCGGGCCCATCACCGCGACCTGCGCGCGCGGCAGCGCGAGAACCCGGTCGTACCCGAGGCCCTTCGACGCCATCGAGATGAAGGCGCCGCCGTACGCCTTGCGCAGGATGAGCGCGATCTTCGGCACCGTCGCCTCGGCGATCGCGTAGAGCATCTTCGCGCCGTGGCGGATGATCCCGCCGTGCTCCTGCGCGACGCCGGGCAGGAACCCGGGCACGTCGACGAGCGAGATCACCGGCACGTTGAAGGAGTCGCAGAAGCGAACGAAGCGCCCGGCCTTGTCGGAGGCGTTGATGTCGAGCGCACCGGCGAGGTGCGACGGCTGGCTCGCCATCACGCCGACCGATCGTCCGGCGAGCCGCGCGAAGCCTACGACGACGTTCCTCGCCCAGCCCGCGTGGATCTCGAGGAACGACCGATCGTCGAAGAGCTCGGCGATCACCTCACGCACGTCGTAGCCGGCGTGCTGATCCTCGGACACGATCGAGCCGATCTCCGGCGTGAGCCGATCGGCCGAGTCGTCGGTCGGGGCGATTGGAGCCACATCGGCATTGCTCGACGGCAGACAGCCGAGCAGCCGTTTGAGCCAGGCGAAGCAGGCCGCCTCGCTCTCGAAGCTCGCGTGCGCAACCCCGCTCCTGGTCGCGTGCGCCGCGGCCCCGCCGAGCTCCTCGTGGCTGATCTCCTCGCCGGTCACCTGTCGGATGACATCGGGGCCGGTGATGTACATGTTGCTCACGCCGTCGACCATGAGGACGAAGTCGGTGATCGCCGGCGAGTAGACCGCGCCGCCGGCGCAGGGGCCGAGGATCACCGAGATCTGCGGGATGACGCCGGAGGCGTGGGTGTTCGCGCGGAAGATCTCGCCGTAGCCGTGCAGCGAGAGGATCCCCTCCTGTATCCGCGCGCCGCCCGAGTCGTTGATCTGGATGAAGGGGGTGCCGGTGCGGATCGCCATCTCTTCGGCGTGCGCGATCCGCTTCGCGTGCATCTCGCCGAGCGAGCCGCCGAGCACGGTGAAATCCTGCGCCGCGATCCAGACCTGCCGTCCGCCGACGAGCGCGCTCCCGGTCACGACGCCGTCGCCCTCCTCGAGCTTCGCTTCCAGGCCGAACGCGTCGGTGCGCCCCATAACGTGGCGCTCGGTCTCCACGAAAGAGCCGGGGTCCACGAGGAGATCGATGCGCTCGCGCGCGGTGAGCTTGCCCTTCTGGTGCTGCTTCTCGATGCGGTCGGTTCGATCCTGCGCGGCCATACGCCTCCACCGGTAACGCTCCACGGTACGCCGTGGCTGAGCCACTGTCAAGCGATTTCGCTCTCCGGGCCGGCGACGCGCTTGCAGACCATCGACTCGTGGGCCGTCACGACCCGCTCCCCGGCGCGACCGGCTTCGCCCACTCGGCGAGCGGCACGTAGTCGCCCTCCGGCACGAAGCCGACGCCGAAGGGTGCGGCGTTGATCGACTGCGTGGAGATGAGGCCGCTCTCGACGCGGAGCTCCGGGTAGCCGTCGCGGTGCGTGCGGTAGAGGTCGGGGTGCGCCTCCTGCGTGCGGCGGCCGACCGCCTGCGGGAACATCGAGAGGCCGCGGTAGTAGTGGTGGCCGTTGCGCTCCACGTGACCGATGCCGAGCTTGGCGACGAGGGCGAGATCCTGCAGGAGCGCGACCGGCCCGATGTTCACGAGGTCCTCCGCGCTCATCACGTAGCCGGCGTCGGGGGAGGCGGCCTGGCGGTCGGCGATGCGCGCGCGGTTGATGATGCCCTTGAAGACGCCCTTGCAGTTCTTGTGGCTCGTGCCCTGAAAGCCGAGGGCGAGCGCCTGCGGGAGCGAGGCGAGGCTGCCGTCCGACTCGTCGATGATCATCGGCGGGGCGTCGTCCCACGAGGCAAGCGCGCGGCCGACCTCGTCGGAGAGCGCGATCTCGCGTTTGAACGGCTGCTCGACGAAGATGAGGTGGCGGAAGAAGTCGGTGAGGCCCGGCGACGAGCGGACCCCGTCCCAGAAGGCGCGGAAGGTTTCGACGTCAAGAAACGTCTCGTTCCCGTCGAGCGTGAAGGCGAAGTCGCCGTCGACCTTCGCGCCGATAATCGACCGGATCGCCTCGAGCCGCTCTATGTCCGCCTCCACGTCGCCGCGCACCTTGATCTTGAAGTGCGTCAGGCCGTAGTAGTCGATGTCCTCCTCGAGCGACTCCGGCAGCCCGTCGCCGAGCGGCTCTGCGACGTCCGCCCGGGTGAGCGGGTCGGCCATGCCGACGGTGTGGCGCGCGTGCACGTTGCCGAGCGGCGACGCCTGCACGACTCGCTGCAGCGCCGCAGGGGACGGCGCGTCATCCACCCGGTCGCGGTCGACCGCGATCGTCCCGTCGGCGAGCAGCGCCGCGAGCGGCCGCCCGTGCGCGCGGCAGACCGCGTCGATCACGCACCGCTCGACGAGCGTGAGCCCGAAGTGCGCGAGCAGCGGCGCGAAGCCGTTCGCCTCGCCCCAGCCGATCTGGTCGTCGTAGAGGTCGCGCCAGAGGTGGAAGGGCTCTTCGAACTCTCCGTAGGCGAGCGCCTGACGGCCGGCACGCTGGATCACCTCCCAGAGCCGGTCGAGATCGCGCTGGAAGGGGGCGTTCGGGTCCTTCTCGAACCAGCGCGGCAGCAGTCCTTCGGCGGCGACGCCGTGGACGGCACGCGCGCCCGTCGCGGCACGCGCGAGCCCCGCGGCACGCGCGAGCCCCGCGTCACGCGCGCCCGCCGCACCGGAAACCTCCACGGTCGCCCGCACGAAGATGTGCGGCATCGCGGTCAGCTCGGCGATGCCGTAGCGGAACGGCATCCGGGTCGTGGTCGGATAGCTCGCGATTTCGAGGTTCTTCAGCGTGTACATGGGGCTCCTCCCGGTGCCGTGGTGGACCGTCGCCGCCGGCCGGGGCCGACGGTGTGCGGCCCGCCGGGAGAGTCGGTTGACCTCCCGCGCGGGCGCTGCTACGATACGGCCAGCTTGTGATCTATGATCACAGATCATATGATCATAGATCACGGGATCGATCGATGCAAGGGAGTCTGCCATGAGCGACGGACAGAACACGGACGAACGGCTCAGCGCCTACCTCCGATCGCTGCCCTACAGTCACCGACGTGCCGACGAGATCGCCGTCGCCTCGATCCGGCAGGCGATCACCTCCGGCGTGCTCGGCCCCGGTGATGAGATCGACGAAGACGCGATCGCCGGCTACCTCAACCTCAGCCGAATGCCCGTACGTCAGGCGATGACGATCCTCGAATCGGAAGGCCTGGTCCGCAAGCCGTACCGACGCCGCGTCCGCGTGCGCGAGCTCACGCGCGAGGAGATCGTCGAGATCTACCACATGCGCGCGGCGCTCGAGGCGCTCGCCGCTGAGCGCGCGGTAGCGCGGATGACGCCCGACCGGCTCGGCGAGATCGAATCGCTCCTCGCGGAAATCGAGGCGACCGGCGACGACCTCGAGCGCTTCTCGAAGGCGAACCTGCGCTTCCACCTCGCGATCTACGACGCTTCCGGCTGGGCCTACCTCGTCGACGAGATCCGCCGACTTCGGAACAAGGTCGCCGCCTACATCGTCATGTCGCACCCCTTCGTGAGCCACCTCCCGGAGATCAGCGGCGATCACCGCGACATCTTCGCCGCCTGCGCGTCGGGCGACGTGGCCCGCGCGAAGGAGCAGACCGGCGCGCACGTCCTGCGCGGCATGAACGCGCTCCTGCTCTCGCTCGAGGAGCGCGAGGGAGCGGCGGCCGGATGATCGCCGCCACCGCGCGCGCGTGGAGCGTCGTGCGCCCGCGCACGATCGACCACGCCGTCGCCGCCCTCGCCCACGCCGGCCCAACCGGCATGCCCCACGCCGGGGGCACCGACCTCATGGTCCGGGTCAAGGAGGGCCGATGTGAGCCCGGGACGATCGTCGACCTCTCGCTCGTCGACGAGCTGCGCGGGATCGAGCTCGGCGACGAGACGATCGTGATCGGCGCGGCGAGACCGATGGCCGACCTCCTCGCCGACCCGCGCGTGACGACATCCTTCCCCGCGCTCGCCGACGCGATCCGGGTCGTCGGCTCGGTCCAGATCCGCCACCGCGCGAGCCTCGGCGGCAACATCGCCAACGCCTCCCCGGCGGCCGACACGGTGCCGGTGCTCGTCGCGCTCGGCGCGGTCGCCCGCATCGCGGGCCCCGCCGGCCGCCGGAGCGCCCCGGTGGCGTCGCTCCTCGCGGGGCCCGGACGCACGACGCTCGCCCCCGCCGAGATCATCACCGCGATCGAGATCCCGACCGCGCCGCGATCGGCGTCGGCCTACCTGCGGCTCACGCGGCGGACCTCGGTCGACCTCGCGCTGATCTCGGCCGCCGTGGTGCTGCCCGAAGGCGAGCCGCCGCGCGTGGCGTTCGGCGCCGCGGGACCGGTGATCGAGCGGAACGCGGCGGTCGAAGACGAGCTCGCGGTGGGGTGGCCGCGGGCCGAGGCGCCCGGCGTCGCGTCGCGCGACCGCGGTGACGCCGGGCGCGATACGGAATCGGGCGCCGGGAACCCGCTCCCCTTTTCCGACGGCGATCTCGACCGCGCCGCGCGGGCGGCGGTCGAATCGGTGCGGCCGATCAGCGACGTCCGCGCCGGCGAGCGCTACCGTCGCGCGATGGCGGGCGTCCTGCTCGTGCGCGCGGTGCGGGTCGCTCTCGGGCGCGTGGGTAGCGAAAGCGACGGCGAAGGAGGTCCTGCATGACGATCACGCTCACCGTCAACGGCCGACGACACGAGATAGACATTGAACC
>CAZVEF010000129.1:0-6871 GCA_964625715.1 uncultured Spirochaetaceae bacterium
CCTACAACGTATTGTGCGGCGGCACGCGACTCGAGGATATCGAACGGCTTCGTCACGACAGCGCCTACATGAATGCGCTGGGAGCCGATCTCCCGATCCGACGACCGCCGGTGACTTGTGCCGACGATTCGACGAGTCGCAGATCACCGAGTTGATGGAGTGCCGTCAACTCGGTACGCCCGAAGCTCTGGAGAGGACGGGGCAAGGACCTGATGGGTCCGATTACCTACATCGACGCCGACGGCACGATCGCGCCGACGTGGGGTGAGCAGAAGGAAGGGATGCGCATCTCCTGCAAAGGGATCTGGGGGTATGCGCCGCTGATCATCTCGCTGACGGCGAACTTCGACCGATGGGCCTGCGAAGTGGACTTCCTCTTCGGTATGGACGCCCATCCGACATTGGCAAAACGGGCAGCGCAGCTCAATCAGAGCGCCTGGAGGCCCCTACAGCGTAGAGAGAAGTACGCGACGCTCACCGCAGCGACCCGGGAGCGGTATCAGAGCAACGAGAAGGAGCGCATCGTGGTGGAGCGAGAGTACGTGAACCTCAGGCTCAACCACGAAGATGTCGCCGAGTTCGCCTATCGTCCGGGCAAGCGTGACAAGGCTACCGGGTGGTGGCACTGCGCAAGAACATCAGCAAGATGAAGGGTGAGGCGGTGTTGTTCGACGAGATCCGCTCCTTCCTCTACATCACCACGCGCCAAGCTCCGATTGCCCCTCTACGACCTGGTAAGCAACTGGGCCTACATGGTCATCGCCGCCCTGGCGTGGAACATCAAGTCGTGGTTCGCGATGATGATGCACCTCAAGCAGCAGCGGCAACGGTACATCGCGATGGAGTTCCGCCGGTTCCTGCACAGCATCATCTTGATTCCCTGTCGCATCGCACGAAGGGCCCGCACGATCGTTATCAGACTCATCGGCTATCAGCCCACGCTCGACCGACTGTTCAGCGCGTGGCAGACGATCGAGCGCATCAGCTTCCGATAGACAGACGACCGAAGCAGCTTACGCGCAACGAAAAAGACCACCTGGAGCTCCAATCGCGGGAACTCAGACGGTCGTGGTGTGTGCGCACAGGTACTTGGACACCGGGAAATCCACGTCCAAGCGGAGATAACGTGGGTGAAAACACGTTCACTACGGCGTCTCGCCTGCAATTCGGCGGATAGACAGCCCGTAACGATCCGCGAACTCCGGAGATCAGTGAAGAACTCGGGCAGACAGACAAACTCGCTTATTCTGGGGCTAGGAGTGCGCGGCATCTGGAAGTCGATGATCGACCAGGTCTTCAAGGGCGGTAACCGCGGCGGCGTCACCGGTGCGATCGCCGCGTCCCGGCGCTCGCGGCGGCTCGCCTGAGGCGCCGACCGCCGCCCCCATCGAGCCACTCATCTGCCTCGACTCGGACGGTGACCTCCTCCTCCAGCGTGGCCAGGACAGCGGGGTCCGCCTGCCCGAGGGCGTGTTCACGCCCCGCGGCTCGGTGATCGTCCGGGCGGAAGGAAGACGTGTCGCCGTCGCATGGCATCGGAATACCGATCTCGACTGGTGGCTCGTCATGCAGTGCGATCTCGCCGCCTCGGCCTACTCGGTCGACGGCCGGGATATCGGTATGCTCGCCGCCATTCTCGCAATCCTGGGGCCCGCGCTCGGGGTGACATACCGAGTCGCGTGGGGTCTCTACCGGCCGCTCGAATCGCTCGTGCCGTACCTCTCGGCTGTTCAGAGCCAGGACGAGCCGCCGGGCGGCTCGGTTTTCTCGGAGATCAACTACTCGGTCCGGCTCCTCGGCAACAGACTCGACGCGGAGACGGTGCGGCACGATCGTGAGCGTGTTCACGGCGTTCGGAACGTTCATGGTGAAGCAGTACTTCATGACGATTCCGGATTCGCTCGTCGAGTCGGCCCGCATGGATGGCGCGAGAGAGCTCACGATCTTCTCGAAGATCATGCTCCCGCTCTCAAAGCCGGTGATGGCGACGGTCATGATCTTCTCGTTTCGGTTCTTCTGGAACGACTTCTTCGCGCCGCTGATCTATCTCATCAGCCCGGAGAAGAAGACGCTGCCGCTGGGGCTCTCCGATTTCGCGACCGAGTACTTCACCTGGTACGGCCCGCAGATGGCTGCGAGCCTCATCGCGATCGTTCCCGTGATGATCGTCTTCATCCTCGCGCAGCGCTACATCATCCAGGGCGTCGTCGCGACGGGACTCAAGGGATAACGACGAGCCGCACGTTGGAGCCCGACCACTCGACGCAGCGGCGCTTCCTACACGTACTCGATGCCCGGCTCGTTGCACTGGACGAGCAGTACCGCACCGAGTCCGGCGGTCGTTGACCGCAGCCCGGCGAGGTAGCCGGCGAGCGTGCCCCGCTCGAGCGCATCCTCGGCCATTGAGGCGATCCCGAGCACCACGAGCGCCGCGTCCTGCGAGCCGGCGGCGAGGACTTCGGCAATTGGTGCACCGGTGGGGTTTGCGATCACGGCGACCTTCGCCTCGAGCCGCAGGTCGCGCACGATCTCGCCGAGCCGGGCGGCGGCCTCATTGCGCTGCGCCTCGTCGCGAACGATCGTCGCCACGCGGATTCCCATCCGCCGGCCACGAGCCAGGTCGAGGAGATGCGCGAGGATGATCATCAGACGGGCATTGTTCTGCCTGCCGCCCCACCAGACGACGATCGGCCCGGGGCGCTCGAGCCACGGCGAATCACCGCGCCGGAAGAGCACGACGTTGCGGCGGTAGCGCGAGAGCGTTACGAGCATGCGCGCGTACTCGGCGTCGCGCCGGCTCTCGCGCGGCAGCCCGAGCATCACCGTGTTGTACGATCGGCCCGCAAACGCGGCCGCCTGGGCGGCGACGAGCACGCCCTCGTGGAACCCGGCGGTCTCGACCAGCTGAGCGGTGGCCTTTTCGAGCGGAAGCTCGCGGGCGGTCCGCCGCAGCGACTCCTCGAAATCCTCCCGGCGTGCCGGGTCGGTCTGCTTCCTCCGGTCGACCATCGCGTAGATCGCGAGCGCCCCGCCCTTCTGCGCGAGCATCGCCGCCGTCGACATGAGCTCGCGATGAGCGAGCGGATCACCGGCGAAGAGCTGCACGATCGGACGCCAGTTCTTCCCTGACCGTTCCTCGTCGCGCCCGAGCCGGTGCGAGATCGAAAGCAGCCGCTCGGTCCAGAAACCCTCCCACACCCCACCGCTGACCGCACCGCCGAGCGCGCGTCGTCGGAACGCCAGGGCGATGAAAACCGCAACGATCGCGGCGACCGCGATCGCGCTCGAGACCGGGCTGATCAGGATCATGACCGCGAAGCAACCGGCGGCGCCAAGCAGGCTCACCCATCCCGGGACGCGAATCGACGGGCGGAATGAAGGGTTACCCACCACGTACTCCATGCCGGCGGAGAGGTTCAGCACGCCGTAGGTCGTGAGGAAGAACATCGTCAGCACCTCGGCGACCGCGTTCAGGTTGCCGGCGAGAATCGCGAGCGTCGCAACGCCCATGGAGAAGAGCAGTGCAAGCGCCGGCTCCTTCGTGGGGCCGACCCCTGACGCAAGCAGCGCCGGCGCGATCCGGTCGGATGCGAGCGCCTGGAGCGTTCGAGGCGCCGCGAGCAGCGACCCGATCGCCGAGCTCAGCGTAGCCCCCATGACGCCGATCGTCACGAGGAGCGGCCAGCGAGAGGCATCGCGCAGCGCCGTCGACAGGTAGAGCTCGTCGCGCGGCACGGTGAAGGCGAGCATCACCGGAACCAGGACGTAGACGACGAAACCGGCAGCGACCGCCAGCAGCGTCCCGCGCGGAATGCTCTTCGCCGGATCGCGCAGATCGCCCGACATCGACACCCCGGCAAGGATGCCCGTGACGGCCGGGAAGAAGACCGCAAAGACCGCCCAGAAACTCAGCCCGTCCAGATACCCGGGCCCGAGGACCGCGACCCGCGGCTCGAAGCCCGCGCCGATGGATACCAAGCTCGCGACGATAGCCGCCAGGATCGCGTACTGGATCCTGACCATCGCGCCCGCGCCAACAAGACCGAGCCCGGCAAGCACGACCATCGTCACGAGCGCGACCAGCCGCGCCGACCACCCGGGCACGAGCGCGGTGAGCGCCTCCGCGAAACCGAGCACGTAGAGCGCGATCGAGAGGGCCTGGCTGAGGTAGAGCGGGATGCCGATGCTCCCTCCTGCCTGGAAGCCGAGCACGCGCGAGACCATGAAGTACGCCCCTCCGGTCTCCATCCGTTCGTTCGACCCGATACTCGCCACGGAGAGCGCCGTGATCGCGGTGATCGAGCTGGCGAGTACGACGATCAGCAGCGTCTGAACGAGTCCGGCGTTCGCGACGACCCAGCTGAACCGGAGATACATGATGACGCCGATGATCGTGAGGAAGCTCGGCGTGAAGACGCCGCCGAAGGTGCCGAGCGTGCGGACACGGGCCGATGTGTCGCCGCCGTGTTCACTCGCGAACTCTGCGGTGACGCGGTGGGAATCGGAAGAACGTTCGTCCCGGGAGCTCCGCCGGCGGGCGAGCTCGAGGAGACCGCGAAAAGGGTTCATCGGGGGAGTATAGCGCACCGCGTGGAAAAGCGTCTCTCGCCGGGCACTCGAGTCTCGGTCGGCCCCCGTCAGGGAATCTCGACCATCTCTTCCCGATTGTCGACCAGCAGCCGGGGCGATGTCAGTTCGCCCTCGGGATCGAGCGAGATCGTGACGGTCCTTCCCGTGTACTCCGATTGCTCGATCGTGACCTCGTTCCCGCGCAGGCCGTCCCGCTCGAACGCCGCGGCGAAGAAGAGCTCCCCATTCACCTCATCGTAGCCCGGAACTCCGTAGAAGGTGACGTGGCCCCCCGCGGCTCCCCGCAAGCGAGCAGCCCTGCACGATCGCCGCTGGGGCCTGCTGAAGCACCCGCTGGCGTCGCGTCACCGGCGACTGTGAGCGTCACGTTCATCTCCGGGAAACCTGCTCGCGCGTCGCCCGGAGAGCGCTGAACCGCGTCGCCAGGTGCTCCTCTCTCGAGCCCGGCCGGGCGATCTCGATCGACACCTCGCCGGATCGAAGAACCAGATTCGGTTGCTGCGTCATGCAGTGCTCCGGAAGGATCCCATTGCGGCCACCGCCGGAGCGAGGCCTGCGCAACGGTGGAATCCCTTTCGCGCTCCCCGCCTACCCGATCGACCGTGTCGAGTTCCTCAGGATGAAGAGCATGCGGACCTACGTCCTCTCCGTCGCACCGGAAAGATACAGTCGGTCGATGATCCGGATGAGTCCTTCAGCGGTCGTCGGCATGCCGTGAGCCGATCCATGAATGCCCTCACGCCCCCTTCACTCCGGCAGATGTGCCGCGAACTCGGGCGAACGCCACTGCAGCTGGAGATCGGTCGTCTCGTGCGGCTTGAACCGAGTCGAGACCGCACCGATGCTTGTGCCGATGACCTCGATCTCATCCAGGTCGGCGACACCGTAGCCGAGCTGGTGGGCGTAGGCAAGCCAACCGAGGTCGAGCGGCTCAAAGCCCATCGCCTTCGCCATGACGGCGTCCGCGGCGAACGTGTCGGCGCTTGCGGCGGCGACGCCCCAGGATACGCTCTCGGTACCGCCTGGACCGTTGCCCTCGAGACCGACGGTCCCGTCGATCACGCCGATGTCCGGGCTCAAGTGGCGGGCGACTCGCATCAGGTTGACGTTCAGCACCTGTGCCTCTCGCGGAAGCTCGCGTCGGTCATGACTGTGGAAGCCGTGCATCATGACGCGATCCGCGCGGTGTATGGTCCCCATGATCATGTTCTTGAACGCCAGAGTCGCCACGCACACATCGTGCGTCTTCGCGACGGCGAGCGAGATCGTGCACGGGCAGTCGAGGACCGTGCGAGGCATCCGAACGGTGTACGAGCTGCCGTCGGCGAGGAGAATCTCGGCCTTCCGCCAGTGCTCCTCCTGGTTCAGGTCGACGAAGCGTACGGCGAACGGTGCGTCGGTGACGAGAGATCCATACCCGTAGTTATCGAACGCTTCTCCGGAGTACGCTTCGTTTCCACCCTCGGCGACGATGATTTCCGACGGTGGATTCGGTACCGTCTGCAGGAAGTCGATGACGCCCCAGGCCGCGTCGACGTGGGTCGAGGTGATCTGGCTCGCGCTCGAGAAGAAGTTCGGCTTGAGCATCACTCGATCGGCCAGCTTCGGGATCACGTCGTCGCGTACAAGCTCGAGCGCCGTGAACACGTTCGCGCGCCGATCGTTCTCGCGCGCCAGTCCGACGCGTGCTCGGTATTCGCCCACAGAGGACTCCTTCTTCTCAGGTCGGGCCGATTCACGGCGGCCGGCGCCGCTCGTGCAGCCTATCACAACCGGCGGCCCGGTGCACACCCGGGTCCGCATGCGCACTTGCGACGCGCGCGCGGACGAGGATAGGCTTGAGGACAAGGAGCAGCGATGCAGAGCTCATACGAAGTCGTGCGCCGGGCAGTCCACTTCGACCGACCCGACCGCCTGCCGCTGGAGTTCGACTCGCTCGGCGTGTCCGACACCGCGTCGATCGGCTGGAACCAGATCGGCACCGGCGACAAGACCCTCCGCAGCACCGTAGACGAATGGGGTTGCGTCTGGGAACGGTCCGAGCAGACCAACATGGGCCAGGTGAAGGGGCACCCGCTGGCCGACTGGAGCGCGCTCGACGGCTTCCGCTGGCCCGATCCGGACGATCCGGCGCGCTACGAGGGGATGGAGCGAAGGCTCGAGGGAACCGACGGCCTCTACCGAAAGACATCGATCTTCATGCTCCTCTTCGAGCGTCTGCACGCATTGCGCGGGTTCGAGAACACGCTCACCGACCTCTACCTCGAGCGCGAGCGGATCG
>CAZVEF010000130.1:0-6817 GCA_964625715.1 uncultured Spirochaetaceae bacterium
GCGGGCCGACCAACTGATCACGATTCGGCCACGCCGAGAATCGAATGGACCTCCGGAATCGACGCCACCGTGTACGTCGGCGCGATCTCCGGATCGGCGGGCTTGCCGCGCAGGTTGAGCCAGCACGAGTCTATCCCGGCGTTGATCGCGCCCCGGATGTCCGAGTACAGGCCGTCGCCGACCATGATGACGCGGTCGGTCGTCGTCACACCCACGCGATCGAGCGCGACGCGGAAGATCCCGGGATCGGGCTTCTGAATTCCCAGCTCGTCGCTGATGACGATCGTGTCGAAGTAGTCGCCGAGCCCTGAGCGCGCGAGGCGCGAACGCTGTACCGCGCTGATGCCGTTCGTGACGAGCCCGAGCGGTACCTGCAGGTGAAGCGCGTCCAGAAGCTGCCGCGCGCCGGAAACGAGGAAGGTCGCCTCGCCCAGGTGCTCGACGTAGGTGGCGCTCATCTCTTCGGGGTCGAAGCTCTGTCCGAGCTCGTCGAGCAGCAGCACGAAGCGCTTCACCCGGATCTGCGCGGAGGTGGACGTTCCGGTCTCGTACTCGCGCCACACCTGCGCGTTGATCGCGCGGAAGCGCTCCATATAGTCGCCGACGGGCGCGCCGTAGCCGAACGCGTTGAGCGTCGCCTCGAGCGCGTACGTCTCCGCGCGGTAGAAGTCGAAGAGCGTATCGTCCGCGTCGAGGAGCACCGCGTCGTAGAACAACGTCAAAAGCGCGGTCCTACTGCCAGCGCGCGGTCAGGGTGACCCCCGGTGAGCCTTTCGCGACGCTCCACGAGCTGTTCGCCTGCAGCACGAAGTCGCCGAAGACCATGTCGAAGCCGCCGAAGAGCACGAAGGACAGGTCGTGGTCGAGCCACACTGTTCCCGGCGCATCACCGTCATAGGTGACGTCCTCAGCGTCGCCTCCGTCGAGGTAGTCCACGTAGGCATTGAACGTCTCGTCGGTACCCACCCCACCGGAGAACGACGCGAGGTGGTAGTAGGGCGAGACGCCGATGAACGGGACGAAGAACCCGAACGCTTTCGACGCCTGGAGATCTACACCGAAGGTGTGAATCCGGCTGCGCACGTCCAGCACGCCCTGCACGTTCAGCTCGCCCAGTCCGACCGAAACCTGGCCGTACTCGTTATCCTTGTCGCCGATCGTCGCCAGATCGTAGGCGGAGTTGAACCCGGTAAACGCGTACCCGCCTCCCAGCGAGATCGCCGGGAACGGCCCGACGTCCGCGAGCAGACCTTTGCGGATCTTCGCACCGGCGTGGTACATGCCCAGCTCCAGACTGTCGAGGCCCGCGGCCCCGCCGATCCAGCCGGTGATGAAGCCGGGAAAGCCGCCGACCTCGACCATCGCCTCCACCTCGCGAGGAAGCGTGAAGCCGAGCGCGAGGCGTGCAACGGGAACCGGGAAGAACCCCTTCAGACCGTCAACGAGGTTTGCGGCGGTCGCGCTCCCGCTCGCCTCGACGATCTCCCCGAGAAGATTGGATACGTTGAGAACCTCGAACTCGGTCTCGTCCACGAAGCCGATCAACCCGTCGGTCAGCAGAGCTCCGAGCGAGAGCGACATGAAGAAGTTGCTCTCCGCAGCGTAGGACGCGACGCCCGGATACTGTCCCCAGATCGCCGATTGTTCGAGGTCGGGAAGGAGCTCCGCTCCTATCTCGTCGATCATACGCTCGAAGTCACGCCCGAGCCCGTCGAGATCCTGCGCGGATACTCCGGCGACAAACAGGAGAGCAATCGCGATCAGGACGATCCATCGTTTCATATGCACACCTCTTCGCCGGAATGCTGAGCTAAGAATACGCATTTTGGTCCGGATGATCCACCGGTTTATGCTGGCATCCGGGCCGCGGGAGCGGTAGAGTGAGACCGATGGAACCTGTCGCGCTCTTCTCGAAACACCTTGGGTGGTTGACGATCGATCAGCTCGGTCCGGTCGCCTCCGAGATAGGCCTCAAGGCGGTCCAGCTCTCCGTCAGACCCGGCGGACACGTCGAGCCCGAGCGCGCGGCGAGCGACCTGCCGCGCGCGGTGCGAACGCTGCGGCTCGCCGGGATCGAGGTTCCGTCGGTGGTCACCGCGTTCACCGACCCTGCCGACGAGCTCACCCGCCGGGTTGTCGGCGCGATCGCGGATGCCGGGATCCCGATGTACCGGACCGGCTGGTACCGCGTCCCACCGGGTGCGGAGGCCGAGAGGCTTCGCGTGGAGATCGACCGGGCGCGCGCCGGGCTGGCGGGTTTCGCGGAGATCACCCGCGAGTTCGGTGTGCTCGCCTGCTACGAGAACCACGCGGGCGCCTTCCTGGGCGCCTCCCCATGGCAGCTCTGGGACCTCGTCCGCGATCTGCCGCCCGAGCACATCGGCCTCGAATTCGACCTGCGTCACGCGATGATCGAAGGGTGGTACACGTGGCAACCCGCGTTCGAGCTGTTGCTTCCTTGGGTGGCGATGGTCCTCGTGAAGGACTTCGTGTGGCAGCCCGCCGATCGCACGACCGCCGGCTCGCACTCGGCGGCCGGTGGTCCGCGCCGCGGGATCGATCCTTCGCCCGGCGCGGTCCCGGTATCGGTTCCGCTCGGCGATGGTGTGGTCGACTTCCCGTGGCTTTTCGATCGGCTCGAGCGTGCAGGCTACGACGGACCGGCCGCGCTGCACCTCGAGTACGAGGTGGCCGGGCGCGAGCTCGCGGGCACGCCGGGTTCGGTGGAAGGCGCCCCGCGCGACGAGCTCACGCTCGCGGCGACGAGGGCGATCCGAGCGGACCTCGAGCGGCTGCAGGCGATGCTCACGGGAGCGGACCCCGACTACCCCGCCGGCGGGGGCGGGGGGCGGCGACGCAGTCGAAGGCCGTAGACGATCAGCGCGATGCCGAACAGCAGCGCGTAGATCCCCACGATGACGGTCAAGGCGACCACGCCCGCGCTCGGTGCGACGATGAAGGCGACCCCGAAGATCACCGAGAGCCCGCCGGCCGCGCCGAGCACCCATTCGGACGGGAGTCCGCTGCGGAGGCGGAACGCCATCACAAGCTCGGCGATGCCGGTGACGAGCGCCCAGATGCCTATGAGCACGGCGAAGACCACGGCGGTGATCCGCGGCATGGCGAGCGCGAGGATGCCTACGACGACTCCCACGATGCCCTCGAACATGGGGAACGCCCAGCTCGGCCGGCGGGTGCGAATCGCTGCGACGAGCGAGAGCACTCCGTCTATGAGAACGAACAGCGCTACGAAGATCACGACGGCAGCCGCGGTGTCCGACGGACGGCTGAGCGCGATCAACCCGAAGACGACGGCGACGAGGCCGCGCAGCGCGACGAGCCACCATTCACCGCGAATCCGTGACAACATGACTACCTCCGTGGCAGCAATCTACCGTCGCCCCCGCGCGCGTCGAATAGCCCGTTCGGGCTACCGTTCCCCACGGACCGCCGTCGCGCCGCGCGGGAAACGCTCACCGAGACGCGCGAGCGCGTCCAGCGCCTGCTCGCGGGTAACGGTCGTACCCAGCGTCATCACCGGCGAGAGGCCGATTCCGGCACCGTCCGGATCGTCGCCGCCGCGGTAGTACTCGATGGGCCACAGATGCTCGAAGTTGTCCGGCGCGCCGTCGCGATCGGGAACCGTCTCCGTGAGGTCGATCGTATGCGCGTGCTCGAGGTACGAGTTCGTGAACGGGACCGGATCGTCGCGAGTCACGTAGCTCATCGCGAAGTCGGCGTTCGCGCCGAATACCCGTACGCCGTAGAAGAGCCGCACCACCGAGCGCGCGACGAAGGGGTCGAGGAAGGTGGCGTGGATCGCGGGACGCTCGGCCGGCTCAAGGCGAACGAGGACATCGGCGACACCTTCCACGACGTGAGCGCCGGCGCTGTGCCCGATGAGGTGCGCGACCTCGTAGCTGCGTCCGGGCGCGAGGAGCTCCTCCCCGATTCGCCGCCCGAGCTCGTACGCGCGCCGCGGCGCGGCGAGGCGAACCAGACTCGCCTCGTACCAGTCGAGTCGGTAGAACTGCCACAGCGACGAATCGGGCGCGACCTGCTCGAAGTACCGCTCGAAGGCGGCGGGCCAGCTCTCGGCGCGACCCTCCACGCCGTGCGCCATCACGACGATCCCGCGTGCCTCGTCGTTCGGCGGGGGGAGGTCGACCGGCGGCAACGAGCTCGTGGTGCACGAGGTCACCAGGAGGAGGCCGATCGCGGCCCCCGTGGGGAGCAAAGGCCGTAGCGCCGAGCGCGGACGTGCCATGCCGCTCAATGTAACCGAACCGCGCTGCTCGGCACTACCCCTCGGCGCACTCGCCGCTCGCGAGGAAGCTCCGGATCGCCGCGGTGAACGCATCGCAGTACAGTTCAGCCTTGTGCCCCCCGACCCCGTTGACGTCGAGAAAGGCCGCCTCGTCGACCGGGAGAAGCTCCACCATGGAGCGAAGCGACTTGTCGCTGAAGACCATGTACGGCGGCACACCCTGCTTGCGGGCGAGGCGGCTGCGCAGCGCGCGCAGGCAGACGAAGAGCGATTCGGCCTCGCCGGCCGGAAGCGTGCCGGCGTGGGTCTCCGGGGCCGCCATCCGCGCGGTGTCGGCCGCCGGACCGGCGCTCACCGCACCCGCGTCGGTCGAATCGGCCGCCGCGCGGCCCACGCCCGCCCTGCCGTGCCGCCCCGCATCCGTACGGCGGGCACGCGAGCCCACGCCCGCCCCTGCGGAGCGACGCGCCCCGGGCGGCGGCGTCGCCCGCTCGACGGCGAGGAAGGTCTCCTTTCCCTTCAGCACCGAACGGCCCTTCTGCGTGAGGCAGAGCCCGCTCTTCGCTCCGTCGCGTCGCCGGACGAGACCGCCCGCCTCCAGGTCGCCGACGAGCGCGAGCCACCACTCGCGCGAGCGGTCGGCGCCCACGCCGAAGGTGGGCAGTCGGTCGTGCCCGAAGCCGCGCACGCGATCGGTCTCCACGCCGGCGACGATGTCCACGACGTGGTGCGTTCCGAAGCGCTCGCCGGTGCGCACCATCGCCGACATCGCCTTCTGCGCGTCCACCGTGCGGTCGACGTAAGCCGACTCGCTCGTACAGACGTCGCACCCGCCGCAATCGCCGGCGTGTTCCTGATCGAAGTGCGCCAGGAGCCCGATCCGGCGGCAGACGCCCGCGTTGACGTAGCGCGTCATCCCGCGCAGGCTCTCCCGCGCGCGCTCACGTTCCTGATCGACCTCCATGCGGTCTATGTGGTACTCGATCGTCGCGAGGTCCTGAGGGCCGTAGAGCAGGAACGCCTCCGCGGGCTCGCCGTCGCGTCCAGCGCGGCCGGTCTCCTGATAGTACGCCTCGAGGCTCTTCGGCAGGTCGCCGTGGACGACCCAGCGCACGTTCGACTTGTCGATCCCCATGCCGAAGGCGATGGTCGCCACGACCACCTCGACCTCGTCGCGCACGAAGGCCGCCTGGTTCTCGCGGCGCTCCTCGTCGGAGAGGCCGGCGTGGTAGGCGACCGCGCGGATGCGGGCACGCCGGAGCGTCTGCGCGGTCTGCTCGACCGACTTGCGCGTCGCGCGGTAGACGATCCCGGGTTCGCCGCGGTGCGCGACGACGAAGCGGCGGATCTGGTCGGTCGGCTTGTCCTTGCGCTCGACCGCGTAGAAGATCTCCTTCCGGTCGAAGTCGCCGCGCACGACGAGCGGGTCGCGCAGCCCGAGCAGCCGGATCACGTCGTCCTGGACGTGGCGCGTGGCTGTGGCCGTGAACGCGGCGATGGGAACGTCCGGGAACTCGTCGCGCAGCACCGCGAGCGTGCGGTAGTCCGGGCGGAACTCGTGGCCCCACTCGGAGATGCAGTGCGCCTCGTCGACGGCAAGGAGGGCGAGGTCGAGCTCGCGCAGCCGGCTTCGGAAGCTGTCGAGCGAGAGGCGCTCGGGTGCGACGTAGAGGATGCGGACCTCACCGGAGTGCACGGCGCGCCAGGCCGCGCGAGCGGCATCGGCATCGAGCGAGCTGTTGAGACAGGCGGCCGGGAGACCGTTCAGCAACGCCCCCTGGACCTGGTCCTCCATGAGCGCGATGAGCGGGCTCACGACGACGGTGAGGCCCGGGAGGAGCAGCGCGGGAAGCTGGTAGCACAGCGACTTCCCGCCGCCGGTGGGAAGCGCCGCGAAGACGTCGCGCCCGGAAAGGACCGCTTCGACGATCTCGCGTTGGTGGGGACGGAACGAGGAGAATCCGAAGGTCTCGAGCAGCGTCGAATCGACGACGGCACGGTCGACGGCGGAACGTCCAGGCACGGCCTCAAGATACCACAGTCGGCTGCTCGAGGCACCCGGGGTGGACGGCGGAGGAGTTGCGCCTCCAGACCTCGCCGCAGCTCCTCGTACCCGTCGGCGGGTGTGCCCGGCATCGAGAGGACCCCTGGAGACCCGATGCCGATGAGGTCATCCGCGCACTCACGAACCTCGTAACCCTCGTGGTCGAGCGCGAGGTGAAACCGAAGGCACAGCGCATCCGCGGCACCTTCGGCCCGGACGGGGGAACAGGACGGCAGCGCAACCGACTGGGCGTCCTCTTGCGCCCGCTACGGCGTCTACGACAAGGCGCTGCCCGAGTTCGAAGCCGCTGTCGAAGCCGGGTACGAGCGGGCCGCGATCGACATGGGCAACATCGCGCCTTCCGATCACCCCACGAGCACCGTGGCGAAAGCGAGCGCTGCGCCGATGACGCCGAGCACGACGGTCATACCGATCATCCAGTGGCTCGTGTGACTACGGGCGGCGGCGAACCCGTCCTTCATATCCGCGCGTATCTCTTTGAAGCG
>CAZVEF010000131.1:0-5362 GCA_964625715.1 uncultured Spirochaetaceae bacterium
TCTGCTCGTCTATGTGCGGCTCGAGCGCCGCGTACCCGTAGGGAAGATCGGGTGTTGTGAATGCCATAGCTTCCTCCTTGCATGACAAACTTACTCATATTTGTGGCCGGTGCCAACTCCCTGCGCGTGCCAACAGGATCCGCCACGCGGTCGATGAGCGCGATTTAATGTGATCTGTGTTACTTTAAACTTATTACTTGTACAATAGTCGAGCGCTATGGTACGATGATGTGTCAACGCAAGAGATAAGGTCTCGCGCGGTGTACGTTCAGGAGGGACTATGGGTAATTTTGGTGATTTGCTTCAGCAGGCCGACTTCAAGAGCGAGAAGCACGCTCCGGTCATCGAGGCGCCCGCATCGGTGAAGGCCGACGAGGCGGTGACGGTCGGCGCGTCGGTGGGCAAGGAGATTGCGCACCCGAACACGACCGAGCACCACATCATGTGGATCGAGCTCTACTTCAAGCCCGACAGCGAGAAGTTCGCTCACCAGCTTTCGGTCAACCGATTCACCGCGCACGGCGAATCGGCCAAGGGCGCGAACGAAGGCGCCGCGTACACCGAACCGCTCTGTCAGACGACCGTCAAGCTCAAGGAGTCGGGTACGCTCTACGCGACGAGCTACTGCAACATCCACGGGCTCTGGGAAGCCCAGCAGCGCGTCGAGGTGCAATGAGCCTCGCACGGCCCGGCCGCAGGCCGGGCCGCGTTTCAGTCTGACCCGCCGTAGAAGGCGTCACCCGGCAACGAGCCACCCACCGACTCCGGTTCGAACTCGTACAGGATAGACAGGTACCGTTCGAGCGCGCCTCGACTCTCATCCGCGGTCTCCACGCGGAGCTTCAGCCGCGGAAGGCTCGCGCGAACCGTGTCTTCGTCGAGCCCCAGATCCAGACCGGCGACCAGCGTCGCGGCCGCCTCCGGGTCGGCGAGCACCTCCGCTACGCTCTCGTCGAGCAACGCCACCAGCTCGTCGCCGACCTCGTCGGTCGGGCGCACCACGAGCGTGGTTTGCGGCAGTCCGCTCTCCGCGTGCTCGGCGAAGCGCTCCTGGAGGTCCGCGACGATTCCGAGCTCCGCGTTCTCGGCGAGCACACGCGTCACGAACGGCTCGGGGAGGACTCCCGCCTGCACCCTTCCCGCGATCAGCAGCTGCGAGAGCTCCACCTGCGCGTACCCGTAGGCGACCTCGACCTGCCCCGCGAGCCCTTCCTGCTCGAGGACGTACCGAAACACGACGTCCGGGCTCGCCCCCCGTCCGATCGAGTACACCTCACCGTCCAGGTCCTCGAGCGCGTCGCCGGCGGGGCCGACTACGTAGAGCACGCCCCAGATGAAGGTCGATGCGACCTGCACGGGAGCGCCGCGACCGGCGAGCTGGGCGGCGGCGTTGCTCGGCAACGTCGCCGCGTCGATCTCACCGCCCAGGTAGGCGGCGATGAGCTCGGGCGGGGTGGGAAAGGTCACCACCTCCACCGTCCGGCCGTCGTCAAGCGTTGCCGGATCGTCGATCATCGGCGCGAACGCGACCCCCGTGGGGCCGCGAAGCACGCCGATCCGGTAGACATCCTGCGCGGAAATCGTCCCCGCGGCGAGCAGCATGCCCATCGCGAGCGCCAGTATGATTCCTCGTCTGAGGCGAGTCAGAAATTGATGAGACACTGATTCCTCCCGGTCACTTCTCGATGAAGGTCTCCACGACGCGGTCGCGGTCCCAGCCCTCGCGGACCGCTCCCTCGTACTCCTTCGCGCGATCGCGGTCGTTGACCATGATCGCGCCGAAGAGTCGGTCGTCGTCGAAGTAGAAACACTGATAACGCGAGTCGGACTCGTGCTCCTCGATCTCGTGCTGCAGCGGTTGGCGCGGCTTGTTGATGCTGAAGAAGTACGAGCCGAAGACTTCGCACTTCAGCCGGAACGGAGGATCGTCGAACTCGAGCGCTCGGCCCATCGCGTTCTTCGCCGCCACCTCGCCCTGGTATTCGGCCGCGTGCCAGAGATCGGTGATGTGGCCGTTCACGTGCTCGGCGCAGTCCCCGGCGGCGTAGATCGCCGGATCGCTCGTGCGCAGGTGCTCGTCCACGATGATCCCTTCGCCTACCTCGAGGCCTGCGGCCTCGGCGATCTCGGTTCTCGGCGAAACGCCGATGCAGAAGACGATCATGTCGTATGTGCCGGATTCCCTGATCATGGAGACCGAGAATCCGCCCTTCTTGCGCGGCTCGAACGAGAGGATCTCCTCCTGAAAACGGAGCTTCACCCCATTGGACGTCAGAAGCTCCTCCATGATCTCCCCGGCGCGCACGTTGAGATGACGAGGCATGACCTGCCCGGTCGCACCGACCATCGTCGTCTGCTTCTTCATCGCGCGCAATTCGGCGGCAACCTCGACGGCGAGCACGCCCATGCCGTCGATCAGGATGCGCTTCGCGCGGGACGCCGTGCGCCGCAACCGATCGATGTCCGCCTCCGATCGGACTACGAAGAACGATTCGGCCTCGTGCGGCCGAACCGTCTTCGGGTACAGCGGAGCCGCACCGGTCGCGAGGATGAGCGCCTCGTAGCGATGCTCGCTTCCGTCGGAGAGCTTCACGACCCGGTCGTCGCGACGGATCCCGTCGACGGTGACGCCGGTGCGAAGCTCGACGTTCTTCTCGCGATACCACGCCTCGGACTCGAGCATGAAATCCTCGGGAGCGAACCCCTTGGCGATATTCTTGCTGATCTTCGTCCGCTTGTAGGGCGCGCTGCGTTCACCGTTGACAAGCAGCACGCGTCGCGATCCGCCTTCGGACACGACCGTCCGAACCGCAGAAACCCCGGCAATGCCCGCCCCTACTATTACGATGTCCCAACTATCCATACGGGCACAACCTCGCTTGCTCGCGCTCAGCGTCGTCGAGTATACTGCGTCTACAATACAAGAATTCGTGTCGACTTTCTACCGATCAAGGCAGGAGAACATGCCAAGCACCTCCACGCGCTACCTCGGGCTCCGGATGAAGAGCCCGATCATCCTCTCAAGCTCGAAATTGACCAGCACGATGAACGGCATCCGTCGCGCGGCCGACGCCGGGGTCGGGGCGGTCGTCCTGAAGTCTCTGTTCGAGGAACAGATAGAGGCGGACTCCGCGCAGAGTAGCGACGAGGTCGACTACTCGATCCATCCGGAAGCCGAGGAATACGTCCGCCAGATGGGCAAGCACCTCGGTCCCGACCGCTACCTGAAGCTCATCGCGGAGGCGAAGAGCAGCGTCGACGTCCCGATCATCGCGAGCGTCAACTGCGTCACGTCGCGCTGGTGGGGCGACTACGGGCGCCAGATCGAGAGCGCCGGGGCCGACGCGCTCGAGCTCAACATCGCGATCATGCCGCGCGAGCGCGAGGACGCTGCGTCGGTGGAAGACGCGTACGCCGACATCGTCAAGCGCGTCCGCGACCGGGTCAGCCTGCCCATCGCGGTCAAGATCGGTCCCTACTTCACGAGCCTGCAACCGCTTCTCGAGCGCTTCCACCGTGCCGGTGCGACGGCGGCGGTCCTCTTCAACCGCTTCTATCAGCTCGACATCGACACCGAGAACCTCGAGCTTGCCGGCGGGTACCAGCTGTCGGCGCCCGAAGAGATCTACACTCCGTTGCGCTGGATCAGCATCCTCAGCGGCGATACGCCGCTCGAGCTCGCCGGTTCGACCGGGGTTCTCACCGGAGACGACGTGGTGAAGATGCTGCTCGCCGGTGCCACCGGGGTCCAGGTCTGCTCGACGGTCTATCGCAACGGCTACGAGCGAATAGCCGAGATGAACGCGACGCTCGAATCGTGGATGCAGCGCCACGGGTTCACGGCGGTCGACGAGTTTCGCGGGCGCCTCAGCCAGGCCGGAAGCGACGCGCCGGAGGCGTACGAGCGCCTGCAGTACATCAAGGCGCTCACCGGCGTCTCGTAAGCCGCGGCCCGGCCGGTCGAACCCGTCGCGCTCAGCCCGGCACCGGTACGAGCTCGTCTCCGGGAAGCGGAGGCGCCTCGCCGCCGAACAACGCTGCCAGCGATCTGAACAACGCGACGATGCCCGCCCACATCCTGCGGAACAATCCCCCGCGCTCTACCGCCGGCAACACGAGCGGCTCGCCGGCGAGCTCCACGCCGTCGAGCTCGATCGCCACTCGCCCTGCCTCCACCCGCGGAAAGGGAGCTCGAACCTCGCGCTCCTGCTCGAGCACGCCACGCACGCGCGCACCGCTTCCGGCCGGCACCGTGATCACGAGGCTCTCGGGACCTTCCGGAACGATCTCGCGGACCGCACCGCCGTACACGCGCACCGGTTCCGGCCGCGGATAGCCGAACTCGAGCCGCCGGAAGCGCTCGAAGCCGTAGTCGAGCAGCGCCGCAGCGTCGGCGGCCCGAAGCGCCCCACCGACCGCGTGCGAGTCGGCCTCGATTCCCAGGACGAGCGCCACCAATCTGCGCCCGTCGCGCTCGGCGGTCGCCGCGAGATGGTAGCCCGACTCGTCGATGAACCCGGTCTTCAATCCGTCTGCGCCGGGATACTCCCAGAGGAGCGTATTGCGATTGCTCTGCGTGATCGGCGGCCGGGCGCCAGCGCCAACCCGATGGCGTCTGTCGGGGTAGGTGAACGTCCGCACGGCGTAGAGCTCGTCGAGCACTTCGGGAAACCGCTCCAGATGCGCGAGCAGGAACCGGGTGAAACCGGAGGCGGTGATCGTGTTCTGCGGGCTCAGTCCGCTCGGCTCGACGAAAGAGAGGTCCACGAGCCCGAGCTCGCGCACGCGTCGGTTCATCCGGTCGACGAAGGCCGACACGCCGCCGTCGAGCAGGTGCGCGAGCGCAACCGCCGCGTCGTTCCCGGAGGAAACCGACACGCCGAGCAGCAGGTCGCGCCACGCGAGGCGCTGATCGGGTCCGAGGAACATGAGCGACGAGCCGGGCGGCTGGTTCTCGGCCCACGAGGCCTCCGGCGGAACGAAGGTGTCCGACAGCGCGACCTGCCCGCGGTCCAGCGCGACGAGCGCCGCGTCGATCGCGACCACCTTCGTCAGGCTCGCCGGCGCGATGACGAGATCCGGGTTCTTCGCGTAGAGCACGGTGCGCGAGTCGACCTCGACGAGCAACGCCGCGCGCGCGCGGAGCTCGGGCGCCGGGACGACGTCATCCACGCCGCCCCACGCCGGACTCAGCAGCCGCGGGGCCTCCTCGGCCCCCGACACGGTAGCGAGGACGAGCAGGACGGCGAGTAGCAGGTGCACCCGGATTCGGCAGGCAACGCGCGGCTTCATGCGGCGGCAGTATGATCGATGCCGCCC
Source organism: uncultured Spirochaetaceae bacterium (assembly GCA_964625715.1). GTDB lineage: Bacteria > Spirochaetota > Spirochaetia > DSM-27196 > SLST01 > SLST01. The sequence goes on from CAZVEF010000131.1 coordinate 5,320, forward strand.
CCTTGGGCAACCGCGGCACCGCTGCAAGGCGGTGCGGCGCTGC
>CAZVEF010000131.1:5462-6811 GCA_964625715.1 uncultured Spirochaetaceae bacterium
CGCCTCGGAAGGAGCGGCCGTCGTTCGCAGCGCGCCTCGTCGTAGGATACGCGGGTCCGCGTGACGAAATCGGCCCGATCGCTCAGCTTGGTCTTGCATCCGTCCGAAACTCAATATATAGTGGAGTTGCTGCGTGAGCGGCGTTGCAGACCCTATATCTGGAGCCTGACCTGTTCAGTCAGGAGAAACCTATGCGTTGTCCGCGATGTTTGGGCATGGAAGACAGAGTGATCGAATCGCGCACGCTCGCCGACGGGACGAGCATCCGACGACGGCGCGAATGCACGCGATGCGGTTACCGCTACACCTCGTACGAGCGCGTGGAAGAGCGACCGCTCATGGTCGTGAAGTCCCGCGGCGGGCGCGAGCCGTTCGACCGCTCGAAGCTCGAGCGCGGCATTCGCCAGGCGATCCGCAAGCGTCCGGTCAGCCAGGATCAGGTCGAGGAGATCCTCAACGAGATCGAGGACGAGTCGATGCTGCTCGGCAAGACCAATCATGAGATCGGCTCGCACCGGCTGGGCGAAATGGTCCTCGAGAAGCTCTACGAGCTCGACCGCGTCGCCTACGTCCGCTTCGCGTCGGTCTACCGCAACTTCGAAAACGTCGACGAGTTCATCGAAGAGATCGAACGACTCGGCGAACAGAATGAGGCGCCGGGCTCGTCGGCAAACGAGTAGGCGGCGCGTCGCCGAACGAGATCGGGGAGGGTTCTCGTGAGCAATACGATACTGACATCCGACTGGACCGAGCTGGTGCGAGGGAGCTCGCACGGCGTGCGACCCGGGCAACCGAACCAGGTTGTCCGGCAGGTCGTCAAGCGCGACGGCAGCACGGAGAGCTACAACAGGGAGAAGATACGCGCGGCCATGGGCGCTGCGTTCGAAGCGGTCGACGCGACTGCGCAGGCGGATCGGCTCGAACAGCTCCTTCTATCCGTGGAGGAGAAGCTCGCGGCGTTCATGGCGTCGCGGCACCCCAACTCGGCGCCTGCGATCGAAGAGATCCAGGACATCGTCGAGACCGTGCTCGTCGAATCGCGCGAGACAGCGGTTGCGAAGGCGTACATCCTCTACCGCGCGCGCCACGAGGCGATGCGCGACACGCAGAAGCTGCTGCTCGACATCAACACCACGATGGACGGGTATCTCTCGCAGTCGGACTGGCGCGTGAACGAGAACGCCAACGTCAACTTCTCGCTCGGCGGTCTGATTCTCCACAACTCCGGTACGATCACCGCGAACTACTGGTTGCGGAACATCTATCCGGAGGCGATCGCCGAGGCGCATCGCAGCGCCGACATGCACATCCACGACCTGTCTATGTTCAGCGGCTACTGCGCCGGGTGG
>CAZVEF010000132.1:0-6796 GCA_964625715.1 uncultured Spirochaetaceae bacterium
CAGGAGCCGGGCGCGGTGTACGTGGGCGTGGGGAGCTCGAATCCGAAATGTCCCTCGACCGCGGCGAGGAGGAAGAGGCGGTTGTCGGCAGCACAGTTGTATCCGGAAGGCAACCGTCGCGGGTTCTTCAGTCCCGGCTCTTTCCGATTTCGAACCCCGCTTGCAGTCCGGAGTGCGTGGACTCCCGCTCGAACGCATCGAGCATCCTGAGCAGGATACGGTCCGCCCACGAGCGAGTGGGGCACCGCCGCCCGCCCGCTTCTGGGCAGAACTCCGCCCGTTCCCGGGCGCAGGAGGTTCTTCTCGGTGTGCGCCCGGCGTCTGGCGCCGGATTCGATGCCGAAGAACCCCGGCGTGAGGCGGTCCCGGCGGAACGCGAGCGTGAGGCGATCCGACGCGATGTGCAGGTATTCGCTGCTCGTGAACTGTTCGGTCCTGGTCATGGCGTCTGTGTCTTCATCCTGGCGGACTCGGAGGCCGGGCCGATCTGCTGCGCGCCGCAGGTTCTTCGCACGACCAGCCTGGTCTGCAGGACGATCTCCGTCGGTTCTGTGAGCGGCTGCCGGTCCTTCCTGGTCGCGTGCGCCTGTTCGATGCGGTTCAGGACCCGGTCCGCCGCGACACGGCCGATCTCGTACTTGGGTATATCGACTGTCGTCAACGCCACTTCGGGCAGCCGCGAGAGCTCGATGTTGTCGAAGCCGACGAGGGCAACGTCTTGCGGGACCCGAAGGTTCGCCTCCACCAGTGCAAGCCGGGCTCCGAGTGCCATGAGGTCGTCGAACGCAAGGATGCTGTCGAATGTCACGCCGCGTTCGATCAGGCTGTGGACGGCCGCCTGGGCCTCATCCGAGCTACCCTGGTTGACGCGCTCGATGATCGGCTGAGCGTCGTCCTTCAGTACCCGCTGCAGTGCCGCCGTGTAGCCTTCGGCGCGCTCACGGTCGGCCCAGGTGGCGGACTCGTTGCCGAGGTAGACAATCCGACGCCGCCCGTTCGCCAGCAGGTGATGCGTCGCTTCCTCCGCGCCGCTGCGGTCTGCTGCTGTAACGGTGTCCACCGACCCGCGTTCGAGGCGCGTTACCGAGACCGTTGGAACCCCTCCCTGCTGGAGCGTACTCAGCCATTCCGGACTGCCGACGGTGTTCGTGGGGCTGATCACGATTCCGTCAACGCGACGGGAAATCATGTCGTGGATGATCTGGAGCTCCTTGTCGGAGTCATAGTCCGCGTCGGCGAGAATGGCGTTGTAGCCCTCCCGCCACAGGGCGGCTTCGGTTCCCTTGATCATCGCCGGGAAGAAGGGGTTCGTGATGTCCGGCACGACGATGCCGATTGTGTAGGTTCGGTTGGTAACTAACCCCCTCGCGAGGACGTTGGGCCGGTAGTTGTGGAGCTTCGCGAGCTCCAGGATCCGCTCACGAGTCTCATCACTGACGTCCGGTTTGCCGTTCAAGGCACGCGCTATTGTCGTCACAGAAACACCGGCGATACGTGCGAGCTCCTTGATTGAGATGGACATTGAGCCTGTCTCCTTCGCTATCTGGTATTGGACTGCTGTGCCGATCGTCGCCCACCGAAGAGGGCGCACTCGAGCGTGTCCCGGCGCCGGCGGACGAGGGTGCGGTCACGGCAATTCCCCCTGAAACTCGCCGAATCGGCGTTCGCATCGGGTCCTGAACTCGTCACGCAGCTCCCTCATGCGCTCCAGCTCGGTTTTCATCGAGCTGTCGTGCCGAAGGTCCTCGGTCTCCGTCGGGTCTGCGGATAGGTCGAAGAGCTCCTCCGGGTAGTCGGGCCCGTACCAGGCGTACTTCAAGTTCTTCGACTTGACCATGATCGCGCTTCCGTCGATCTCGCTGAACGTGACGTCGTCCCAGTCGGTATCCCTGCCCTCGAGCAGCGGAACCAGGCTGCGGCTATCCAGATTTCCGGGGGTCGGGAGGTCTGCGAGCTCGCAGAGCGTCGCGAACAAGTCGCAGAGATTGACATTTTCGAGTACTCGCCGGCCGCCGGCAAACCGGCGGGGCCACCGAACGACCAGGGGTACCTTCGCGCTGCCCTCGAAAAACGAGTGTTTCTCCCAGAAACCGTGCTCGCCGAGCATCTCTCCGTGGTCCGAGGTATAGACGATGATCCAATCGTCGAGATCCTCTCCCGACTCTTGCAGCGCGCTGAGCACGCGACCGTACCGCGCGTCCATGGCCTCCACGTTGGCGTAGTAACCGGCCAACGCGCGACGTTCCTCGCGCTCGGTCACGTCTCCGTCGCTGCCCACCGAGTATGGTCCGCGCCAGTAGTTGTCTGCGCGGGTGTGCCACGGGTTGGATGGCGGCCGCCGGTTGGAGGTCGGCGATACTCTGTTGAGATAGCAGGCGAACAGGTCCGGTGGGGCGATCATGGGGTAGTGTGGGTTCGCGAAGCCCAGGTAGAGCAGCAGCGGCGCGCTCTGCGGCTTGTCGTAGTAGGGGCTCACGATCTGCTCGTCGATGAGGTACTCCATCCCCTGCGTCGCGAGCTCATCCCAGTTCGTGTACGGCGACACACCGGGTCCGGCCCGCTTGATCTCTTTCCGCATCGTCCACTTCGTGCCGCCCAGATTCCCGCGAACGTCCTCGTTCTCGCGGCGGTAGCGATCGAACTCCGAACCGACCGCGCCGGCCACGTAGCGGGGCGCGTCGATCTGGTCCTCCATGGTGATGCGTCTGATCCAGCCCTGCATCTGGTCCTGGCCGGCGTGGTGGAGCTTGCCGCAGGCGACGGCATAGTACGCATACTCGGCGAAGCGACGGGCAAAGGTCATGCTGCCCGGCGGAAGATCCTCGCCGTACCGTTTCACTCCGCACGAGGACGGGTAGAGTCCGGCCGCCATCGCCTGTCGAGCCGGTACGCAGATGGGTGATGGCGTGTAGGCATTCTCGAACACCACCCCGTCTCGAGCCAGCCAGTCGAGCGTCGGAGTTCGGACGACCCTGTCTCCGGCGAACCCGGAGACGTTCCATCGGTGCTCGTCGCTCATGAGAAACAGTACGTTCGGTCGTGTGCTCATCCCTTCAGGCTCCCGAGGTACATACCCTTCACAAAATGTCGCTGCAGGAACGGATAGACGAGGACTATCGGGATCGTCGCAATCAGTATCTGCGCTGCGTTGAACGTCCGCCGGCTCAGATTCAGCATCAGCTCGAGTTGGTCGGTATCCATGAGGTCGAAGTCGGGTTGAACGATGACGTTGCGCAGATACGTCTGCAGCGGATACTTGTCCACGGAGTCCATGTAGATCAGGCCCATGAGCCACTCGTTCCAGTGGAAGACGGCATTGAAGATGATCAACGTCGCGAGCGCGGCCTTCGACAGCGGAACGTAGATGGAGAAGAGGGTCCGCCACGGTCCGGCGCCGTCCATGAAGGCGGAGTCCTCCAGGTCTCGCGGGATCTGTCGGAAGAAATTGAGCAGGATGGTGACGTGAAAGGCGTTCGTCGCTACAGGCAGGATCAGCGCCCAGATGCTGTTGCGCAAGCCGGTCTTTATCACGACGAGGTACGTAGGGATGAGACCGCCGTGAACGAGCATCGTGATCACGAAGAACCACGCGTAGATGGTCCTCCCCGGAATCTGCTCGTTGGACTTGGAGAGCGGGTAGGCGGTGAGCGTGATGATCGTCATCTGAACGATCAGCCCGAGCACGAGCCGCTGCACCGTGTTCCAGAGCGTGATGAGGAACTCCTGGCGCTGAAACGTGTACTCGAAGGCCGAGAGCGTGAAGTCGATGGGCCAGAGGCCGACCCGACCGGCGTCCGCTGCCGGGCCTGAGCTCAAGCTCAGCGCCATCACGTGCACGAACGGCAGGACGCAGCTGACCGCCGCAACGGAGAGAATGACGTAGTTGATCGAGTGGAATACCTTGTCGCCGGTAGTCAGCTTCATGCCGCCCCCTAGAAGATCCGGTAGCCGGCGAATCGGTACGCCATGTAATATGAGACGGATACCATCACGAGCGATATGCCGGACTTGAACAGCCCGATCGTCGTCGCCAGGTCGTACTGCGCTTCGATGATCCCCATCCGGTAGGTGAGCGTATCGATGATGTCTCCAGTGGAGTAGACGAGCGGGTTGTACATGTTGAACACCTGCTCGAAGCCCGCGTTGAGGATGTTTCCCAGGTTGAGGATCGCTACGAGCACGATGATGGGAACGAGACTCGGAAAGGTGATGTACCGAATCCTCTGGAAACGGCTCGCTCCGTCAATGTTCGCCGCCTCGTAGAGGTTTGGGTTGACTCCGCTGAGCGCTGCGAGGTAGATGATCGTTCCGAAGCCGAAGCTCTTCCACACGTCGGTCACGACGAGGACGTACGGGAAGAGGTCGGGCCTGCCGAGGAAGTACACCGCCTCACCGCCGAACGATTCGATGATGCTGTTGATCGCGCCGTTGGACGGGGAAAGGAGATCTACGAAAACGCCGCTGATGACGACCCACGAGATGAAGTGCGGGAGGTAGACGAGCGTCTGGATCAGGCGTTTCGGCTTGTCCGAGGTCATCTCGTTGAGAAGGATGGAAATGGCGATAGGGACGATCATGCCCGCGAGCCATTTCATCACCGAGATGTAGAGTGTGTTCCAGATCACCCGCCAGAAATTGGGATAGTTGAAGATGTATCTGAAGTTATCGAAGCCGATCCACTGCTGATCAAGGAAACCGCGAGCGACGTCGTAGCGCTGGAACGCGATGGAGAGTCCGAACAGCGGACCGTAATGGTAGACGAGCACCAGGAGCGCGCCGGGAATCAACATTACCAGCAGCGAACGTTGGACCCGAAGGCGTCGTCGGCGCCCGCGCGTGATAGCGGATCGGGTAAGGGCGTTCTCCGTCATTAGTCTTCCTCGATTCGGGGCACGTGGCGAGAGGCCGCCGAGGCGACCCCTCGTCGTGCCAGGGCTTCAGGCCGGCTCAACGCTCGTCGTACCAGGCGTTCAGTTCCTCGAGAATCTGCCGGCCACCCAGCTCGTGCCAGCGCTCCACGAAGTCGTCGAAGTCGTCCAACGGTCGATTGCCTGTGACCATCTGAATGATGTATTCGTCCTCGACCTGCTGCAACGCTCCGATCAGCCGGCTCATTTCCGTCGTGACCACTCCTTCGGCCGGGCTGATCATGTACAGGTCGTTGAACCGATAGTGGTTCAGCGCCCCGAAGACCGACCGGTCGCCGTACCACTGATTGTACCGGACCCACTGGGTGTTCGTCGGCTCCTCGTCGGCCTCAGTCGCCTCCAGGTACTCGACGACCGGCGGGTACTGGCTGCGGTCATGCGGCGTCTCGAGGTACGACTCGTCGAAGCCGTTGTCGATCGCAGCCGTGATGTTCACCTGCGTATCCAGGTTCAGGAACGTCGGGGCGTACGCCGAGTAGAACGGCTGGTACTGGTGATACGTGTAGTCGTCGTCGCTGTGATAGATCTCCGTCTCTGCTTGCTCCGGGTCGTTGAGCTTGGCGATCTGGAGATTCATGATCTTGACGAACGTCTCCGGGAACTCGAAGCCGTCGCGCACCGCGTACATCTGGCGCTCCACGTTGTCCAGCTGCACGAGCGCTTCGTCCACGTAGCCTTCCATGGGTAGGATCGGATAGACCTCCCAGTCCACCCCATCCGTCTGCCAGAGCTGCGGCAGGGGCCACGTGATTACCCAGGGCGCTGCCACGGCAACTCCCACCTGGTTGTTCAGCAGGTGCGGCGCGGTTGCCGAACCGTCGATCGTCGCGAACTCGGGATGGACGAGCCCCTGCTCGTAGAAGTCCCGGTAGAGCGCGATGACGTCTCTCATCCCCGGCTGAATCGACCCGTAGGTGATCTCACCGTCCTCGTTGAGGACCCATTTCCGCGGGTAGACGCCCATCGAATTGGCAATCCCGGTCATGTCGGCGAACCCGCTCGTTGAGATCTCGTTGTTCAGCAGAATGCCGTACCGATTCTCCGGGTCCTCGGCCTTGAACGCCTCTGCGATTTCGATGACGTCGTCCATCGTCTCCGGCGGCTCGAGACCCAGCTCTTCGCGCCAGTCCTGCCGGATGTAGACGATTCTCGGCGACTGGTAGCTGAGCCCTTGTCGGGCGAAGCCGTAGATCTGCCCGTCGACGGTGCCCCAGCTCTTCATGACTCCACCGTCGCTCTCGTAGAACTCCTTGAACTTCGGATAGGCGAACTTCTCGTACTCTTCGGTCATATTCGTGAGCTTTCCGGAGCTCAGGAGTCTGCTGTACATGTTGTACTGGGGCAGGGTGAGGATGTCCGGGAGATCGTTGCTCGCGATGGCGAGGTTCATGCGGGTGTTGTAGTCGTCTCCACCTTCCGCCTCGAACTTGTTCACGAGGGTAATCCCCAACTCCTCTTCGATCGCTTCGTACCACACGTTCTCCGTGTACGACCAACCCTCCGGGTGGTCGATGGCGGCGTTGGTCTCCTTCGCGATCGTGACCGTAACAGGGGTTTCGTATCGTCCGAACGGATCGACCGTTTCGGGGTACTGCTGGCCTTCTTCCGCGGCGGCCGTCTCGGCGGTCCCTGTAGCCAGCGCCAGGCCGCTCACGATGAGCAGCAACAGGCACGCTGTTCCAAGCCTCTTCATACATGCCTCCTTCGATCGGTATCGTTACCGGTTTCGTTGTCGATAACGCTACCGGTAACGTAACCGCAGTATCGCACGGACCTGTGGTGCTGTCAATGGTTTCTTGCCCTCGCCGGACGCCTGCTTGAGCCCCCTCGCGCGCGATGCTACTCTGATCGGACCGGAGGAGGACACA
>CAZVEF010000133.1:0-1178 GCA_964625715.1 uncultured Spirochaetaceae bacterium
GGATCGAGAGCCCTATCCGAACGCCCCCACCGCGGCAAACTGGACTTCGGTCGGGATCTGCGCTCACGAATCGGCGCTCGCCGGCGGTGAACGGGTGAACGTGCCGGACTACACGGAGGAGCTGTGACAACAACGATGACAGGCGTAATCGGCTTGGGCGGCATGGGAAGCGGAATCGGCGGAACCCTGCTTCGCAACGATTTCGAGCTCATGGTCTTCGATGTCGCCGCGGAGCGTGCGAAACCGCTCACCGAAGCCGGCGCGACGGCTGCCGGCGATGTCGCCGAAGTATGCAAGCGGTGCGACACGGTCGTGCTGAGTCTTCCGAGCTCGCACGTCGCGGTGGAGGTGATGGACCAGCAGATTCTGCCGGCTGCGCGCGAGGACACCGTCGTGATCGACATGGGGACGACGCTCGTCCGAGAGACGCGCAGGCTGGCGACGGCGTTCAGGGCGCGCGGCGTCACGCTCCTCGACGCGCCGGTGAGCGGCGGGACCGTGGGTGCGGCAAAGGGCGAGCTCTTCGTTTTCGTCGGAGGCGAGAAATCCGTCGCCGAATCGAGATGGCCGCTTCTCGAGGCGCTCGGCGGCGGTCGTCTCACGTGGTGCGGGGAATCGGGGTGCGGCCAGATCACCAAGGCGGTGAATCAGCTCGGGATGGGGCTCGTGGACGCGGCGTTCATCGAAGCGGTCGCCTTCGGCGTCAACGGCGGAGTGCCGGCGGACGTGCTCGAGAAGGCCGTCGGCGGAGAGTCCGGCTGGCGGGCCCACCTGTCGAGGATAGCTTCGCGGATTGCCTCAGGCGACGGCGATGGCAACGACGTGAAGTATGCCGAGCACGCGTACTTCCTTGATTTCGCTCGTTCCGAGGGCTTTCCGGTTCCCATGCTCGACGCGCTCTATTCCTACATGCAGCAGTTTCCGGAGACTCACCGTGACAACATGAACCGGCCCTACCCCCCGCTCTGGTCGGCGTTGAGCGGCCGGATAACGCCGGAAGAAGGAGGAGCGTCATGATCAGGCTTTCGTGCGCGTCACTGTCGTTCGACGGGTTCGGCGACGAAGACTTCGTCCATACGTTCGCCAAGGTGAACGAGGCCGGATACCGTCATCTCGAGTTCAACTGCTGGTACCCGCGCACGCTCACCCCCGCGAAGATGCGCGACCTTGCCGAGCGC
>CAZVEF010000133.1:1278-6778 GCA_964625715.1 uncultured Spirochaetaceae bacterium
CGGGGATCGAGAGATCGCCGTGATCCGGCAGATGGCTGACATCCTGGTGAGTCTCGACATCGATCGCGATGTGTGGTCTACAGCGAACGTTATGGCACGAACGAGCCGCGAACACGGGGTCACCGTTTCGGCTACAGACGTTCTCGTCGCCGCGTGCGCGAAGCGGCACGACGTTCGATTGGAGCACCACGATCGGCACTTCAGCCTCATCAATCAGACCGAGCCATCTCAAGCGTAACTACCCCTGCTGCCGAGCAATCCAACGAAGAATCCATGGGCAATGCCGACGATCACGACAGGCCTTCGACGATCCTGCGGCGGGCCAGCATGAAGTAGACCAGGGTGGACCCCGCGATAACCGCAGACTTCCACCCGACCGAGACCCACGTCTCTGAGAGCGTGAAGACTCCCTCGAGCAGCGTGTAGAGCCAGTAGAAGGGAATCCACCACGCGACCCATTGCCACGAGTCGGGAAGCAGCGTCCCCGCGAGGATACCCAGACCCATCACCATCCCGAGCATCTTGATCACGCCGATCGCCTCGTTCTCGTTCTTCGTGAGCGCTCCGACGAAGAGCGCGATCAGCAGGCTCACGCCGAACGAGAGCACGACGCCCAGGTAGACCTGTGCGACGTTCGTGTCGGTGAGACCGAGCACGAGCACCGCCACTCCCGAGTAGGCCAGCAGCACGATAAAGGGAAAGAGGCTCTTGCCGACGAAGTAGTCGGTGCGGCTGACCGGCGAAACGCGGTAGGCACGGTCGGTACCGTATTCCTTGTCGTTCACGACGCCGAGCCCGATCATGAACGCGGTCAGAATCGTCAGGTAGACGATGTAGATCGCTCCGCCCACGGTCGCGACCGGCGGATTCAGCGTCCGATCGGCGAGCTCATCCGGAACGTTCGAACGGAAGCGGATGATCGGTTCGGCCGAGGGGTAGTTCTCCGCGAGACAGGCCTGTCTGACGATGCGTGACGCGGCGGAGAAGACGGTGTTCGATTCAAGCGAGCGCTCGAGGACCGAAACGTACTGGTCCCGGGCAGGGTCGCGGTAGAGCCCCTCCGCCTCGCCGGCGCCACGGAGTCGTTGCTCCATCGCTTCCACCGTCTCGTACTCCCAGACCGTGCCGTAGCGCTCGAGCTCCTCGACGAGCGACGCCTCGACGGCGTTGGGACCGGCGGTGACGACGGCGAAGGTGACACCGGCGTTCTCGACCGACGGCAGGAAGAACCGGAGGACGAGCAGGATGAGGAGGGGAACGACCAGCATGAAGACGCCCATGTAGCCCTTGAAGCTCAGTCGGACATCGATCCAGAACATCTGCAGGGTCTGTCTCATATCAGTTCTCCTTCCGGATACGGCCGGTGAAGATGAGGCCGGAGACAAGGCAAAGCGCCGCGGAGAGACCGGCGAGAATGCCCGCGCTGCGCCGCACGATGTGCGCATTGTTGTCCGGAAACATCGCCGCGTCGAGCCCGAAGAGCGTGTGGTAGGTGGGAATCGCACGGAGCCATACGGGCGAGAAAACCGGCGCGAAGAGCGAGATCGTCGGCAGGTTGAAGACGAGCATCAGGAGCAGGACCCAGCCGATCGACGCCATCGGGTTGTCGAAGTAGGCGGCGAGGATGGCTCCCATCGACGAGCCGAGCACGATCGTGAGGAGGATGATCACGAGCGACGGGAGATAGCCGGCGAACCCCATCATCGGCAGGTAGAGGATACTGAACGTCGTGAGCCCGGTGAGCAGCACCATGAGGTGCTTGCTCGCCATGAAGGTCCAGATACCGCCGGGCGAGACCCGGAACGCGCGGATCGTCTGGTCGCCGCGTTCCTGACCGAGCAGCGAGACCATGATGAACAGCCCGAGAATCCCGACCATAACCATCAGGACGAGCGGCATGAGCCGCTTGTTGAACGGGATCTCGTCACGGAGTCCCGTCTGCAGCGCCTCCACCCGCAGCGCGTCGTAGACGTCGGCCGGGTAGCGACCGGCGGGAGGCGTGATGATCGACAGCACGTCCTCCAGTTCGACACGGATGTAGTCGATCATCGCCTGCTGCGTGTACGGCTGCGTGAGGAGCTCGACGTCGTAGAGCGCGCCGGAGGCGTCCGCCGCGGAACGGATCACCAGACCAAGCGCGGCCGGATTGTCCACGAGTCCGTCTACCACGTCGTCGCGACCGTCGACGAAGAACTCTCCGGTCGGCACATCCGCGTCGACCTCGAGCGACGAGATCCGGCTCTCGATCACACCGGTCTCGTCGTAGACGAAGACGTGTTCGTCGTTCGCGATATCCTCGGGTACGACGAACCGCAGAAGAACGACGAGCAGAACCGCGAACACGACTTCGAGAATCACGAACACGTCCTTCACACCAAGGATCAGGTCCTTCTTCAGGAGTGAGCCAATGCGTCTCATGACACCTCCTACTCGAGCCCGCGGCCGGTGACCTCGATGAAGATCTCCTCAAGCGTGGGTTCGCCCGAATGGATCGTCGCGATCTCGTGCTCGCCGATGAACCGCTGGAGCGCCGCCTTGCCGGGACCTTCGAGGTCGAAGCTCGCCTCGCGCAGCGCGCCGTCCTCGCGGTACTCGACAACGACGCTCGGCTTGCCGTAGGTGAGCTTGAGATTCTTGGGCGTATCCGTGGCGACGATCGCGCCGTCCACGATGAACGCCACCCGGTCGCACAGCTCGTCGGCGACGAACATGTTGTGCGTGGTGAGGAATATGGTCGTGCCCTGCTCCTGCCTGCGCCGGATGATTGCCTTGATACTGTTCGAGGTCGTCGGGTCGAGCCCCATCGTGGGCTCGTCGAGGAACCAGATGTCCGGGTTGTTGATCATCGACCGCGCGAATCCAAGACGCTGCATCATGCCCTTCGAGTAGGCGCCGGCGGGCTTCTTCGCCTCGGCCCCGAGGCCGACCATCTCGAGGATCTCGCGAGGATCGGCGGTCTGTCGATCGTAGAGCCCCGCGTGGAAGCGCAGGTTGTCGAGCCCGGAGAGCTTCTTGTAGACGTTCGGGATCTCGAAACCGACGCCGATCCGGTTGAAGAACTCCTTGTCCGGCTGTCCGTTGCGCGCCACCCCGTCGATCATGATGAGGCCTTCCTGCAGCGGCAGGAGACCCGTCACGACGCCCTGCGTGGTGGACTTGCCCGCACCGCTGGGCCCGAGGAAGCCGAAGATCTCTCCCTTATCGATCGAGAAGCTCACGTCGTTGACCGCGTAGTCTCCGTCGCGGCTGTAGGAGTGATGCAGGTGTTTGACTTCTACCATGCGGGGGCCTCCTTGTTCTTTCCTTGTACTAATAGTTTAGTACAACTACAGTCTGCGCCACGTTCCACGATCTGTCAAACGGAAGTGGCATGGAGAACTCGTTCACCTTTCGCGCGTATACGTCGTCGGTTGTGTCACGGTCCGCGACGCCCCTCCTGCCCGCTTCTACCGCGCGCGTCTTTTCTGTATAGTTCGGGAGAACGAGAAGAGGAGATCTCCATGAAGTTCACGTGCGAGCGAGACGTCATTATGAAGGAAATCTCGGTAGCCGCCGAGATCATATCCTCGCGCAACGCCCTGTCGATCCTGTCGAACGTCTACATCGAGGCGGGCGAAAACGAGCTCATGATCCGCGCGACCGACCTGAAGGTGGGCTTCGAGACCAAGCTCCCCGTGGAGGTCGCCGAGCCGGGCAGCACGACGGTCTTCTGCGACAAGTTCCTGGGAATCCTCCGGAGCCTGCCCTCCGGCGAAGTCGAGTTCGAGCAGGAGGACAGCGAGCGTTTCGTCATCCGTCCGCTCTTCAAGAAGATCGATTTCAGGCTCAAGAGCATCTCCAGCGACAAGTACCCGGAGGTTCAGTTCACCCCGCCGGAGTCGTACTTCGAGTTCCCGCAGGCCGATCTCATCACGATGATCACGCAGACGATCTTCGCCGTCTCCGACGACGAGACGCGCTACTTCATGAACGGCGTCTACCTCGAGAACCTCGACGGAAACCTCGTCATGGTCGCCACCGACGGCCGGCGACTGAGCTACATCTCGCAGACTCCGGGCAGCTCGATCCCGGAGTTCTCCGGCGTCATCGTCCCGCCGAAGGTCCTCAACCTCATCCGTAAGCTCGCCTCCGGCGAGGGCTCGGTCCAGCTCGCGGTCGCCGAGAAACACGTCTTCATCCAGTTCGACAACCAGCGGGTCAGCTCGGCGCTCATCGAGGGCCAGTTCCCGAACTACCGCCGGGTTATCCCGGAGAGACAGGAGCACCGGCTGCTCGTCAAGCGCGACGAGCTCGCGGAGGCGCTCAAGCGCGTGAGCCTCCTCGTGGAGAAGTCGCGCCGCATCTACATCACGGTGGCCGCGGACAGCCTGACGCTCAAGAGCGAGGAGAGCGACATCGGCGCGGCGAGCGAAGAGATCTCCTGCGGGTACGACGGCCCGGAGACGACGCTCGCGCTGAACTTCACCTATCTCATGGACCCGCTGCGCGTGATCGACAGCGAAGAGATCACGCTGAACTTCACCGAAAGCAACAAGGCGATCACGATCAACCCGGAGCCCGAGGCCGATTACTTCCACATCGTGATGCCCATGCAGCTCGACTAGCGCGGCGGCCGCGCTGCCGCCGGGGCGCCCGTGGCGTTCACGTCCATCCGGCTCTACCACTTCCGCAACCTCGCCGACACGTCGATCTCGACCGACGCGCGCGAGGTCTTCCTCGTGGGCGAGAACGGGCAGGGGAAGACCAACTTCCTCGAAGCGGTCTACTTCGTATGCTACGGTTCCAGCTTTCGCACGCGCCGCGACGAGGTGATGCGACGAAACGGCGAGCAGGAGATGGCCGTCGAAGGCCGATTCGAGACCGACGGCGAGCCCCGCACGGTTCTCGTCAAACAGGTCGGACGCACGAAGCAGATCGAGCTCGACGGCGCCTCCGTCTCCGACCGCAAGGAGATCGTCAGCAACATCCCCTGCATCGTCTTCTGCCACGACGACATCGCCTTCGTGACCGGCGGCCCGGACATGCAGCGCTGGTTCATGAATCAGACGCAGTCGCTCATCGAGCCGTCGTACATCGCCGAGCTCCGTCGTTACAGCCGCGTGCTCAAGGCGCGCAACGCCGCGCTCAAGAACGCGCGGGCCGACCTCCTCGAGGTCCTCGATCACCAACTCGTCGAAGCAGGCCTGCCGCTCCAGCTCCGACGCGCCGACCTCGCGCGCCGCTTCAACGAAGCACTCGCGGACATCTTCGCGCGCGTCTTCGGCGATGACCTGAAGCTCGAGCTCTCCTACCGACCGAGCTGGAACGATCCGGAAGGCTTCTCGGAGGCCGATGTGATCTCAGCCGATCCGGACCAGCCGCCCCAGGCGCTACCCGCGGACAGCCCGGCCTACGAGCGCTCGATCCGCGATCAGCTCGCGCGCGGCCGCGATCGCGACCTCGACCTGCGCACCTCCACCCGCGGCCCGCACCGCGACCGGTTCCCCTTCCGGCTCGACGG
>CAZVEF010000134.1:0-6755 GCA_964625715.1 uncultured Spirochaetaceae bacterium
GGACCGAGTGGAAGAAGGGCGGCCACCACACGACCTTCACGCCCGACGGTGCCCACCTTTCGATGAACGTCGCCTACCACGGGCAAGGGACCGGGATGGTCCTCATGCGCGTGCGCTACGACGGGAGCGGCTACCGACCCATCACCGAGACGGTGCCCGGCTCGGGCCACCCCACGCTCCACCCGAACGGCCGGAACATCCTCACCGACACCTACGTCAACGAGCTCCCCCATCTGCGTCCCGCATCTGTCCCGGAAGACCACAACCCCATCCGCTGGCTCGACGTGGAGGAGGGCACCGAGGAGCACCTGCTCTGGATCCCCACCGCCACCCCGCACCAGAAGACCGACAGCGTCCTTCGCGTCGATCCGCATCCGGCGTGGAGCCGCGACTATCGGATGGCGATCGTGAACACCTTCCTCGGCGGGACGCGCAGACCGCTCGTTCTGATCATGGAAGAATAGAGGGCCGATGGCGGAGCACCCGGCGTCGACGCCGGCCGCCGGGCGCCCGAAGGACGCGGCGCGTGCGTTGTCCATCACGCCCGTTCGTCGGGTGCTGATCGGCGCCTGACTCCCGGAGCGCACCTCGACCGACTCCCCACCGTTCCCCCTCAATTTCCGCAAAACACCCGACCTACGCACAATACTTGACCATTTACCTAATCAATAATATATTCAAAAAGGACGATATAGGAGCGGACGATGGTTGTGACAGGCATGATAGCGGCGGTCGTCATCGGGATGCTGCTGGGCACGCTCGGAGGCGGAGGATCCATTCTCACGGTCCCGGTTCTCGTCTACGTGGTCGGCCTGCCGGCGGTCCAGGCCACCGCCTACAGCCTCTTCGTCGTGGGCCTGAGCGCCGCGGTGGGCGCGGTCGGGTACATCCGCGCCGGGCACGTCAGCATTCGGGTGGCGGCGATCTTTGCCGCGCCTTCGCTCGTCGCCGTCTTCCTCACCCGTCGGTTCGTCGTCCCGGCGATCCCCGACCCGGTGTTCTCGCTCGGTTCGACGGCCGTAGGGAAGGACGCGCTCATCATGACGATCTTCGCCGTTACGATGCTGCTCGCCGCCCTGTCGATGATCCGTGGCTGCCTGAGCTGCCGTACGGAGCCGGCCACCTCGGACGACGGGGCCGACGCCCGACCGCGCGAGCACCGGCTGTCGCTGCCGGCGGTCGCGCTCGAGGGGCTCGTCGTGGGGACGATTACCGGGCTCGTGGGTGCCGGCGGCGGGTTTCTCATCATCCCGGCGCTCGTACTGATCGGCAGGCTGGATATGAAGGAAGCCGTCGGCACTTCGCTCGTCATCATCACCGTGAAGTCGCTCATTGGCTTCCTGGGCGACGTGGGTGCGGCGACTTCGATCGACTGGGCGTTCCTCCTGCCGTTTACCGCGATGACCGCACTGGGCATCATCGCCGGCATGATCGCGACGCGGCGCGTGGAGAGCGCGCGCCTGCGACCCGTGTTTGGATGGTTCGTGCTCGGCATGGGAGCACTCATCACGATACAGGAAGTTCTCGTTACGACCACCCTTGGATAAGAGGAGAGAGACATGTTTGGTTTGAGCAAGGCAGCAACGGATTTCGACCTGGATACCGCCGCGTTCGAGCAGGAGCTCGAGGCAACGCCCGACGCGCTCCTGCTCGACGTTCGCACCGCCTTCGAGTTCGAGGAGGGGCACATCCCCGGCGCGGTGAATCTGGACGTCTATCAGCCCACCTTCCTCGAGGAGGCCGAGAAGCTCGACCGCTCCCGGCCGGTGTTCGTCTACTGCCGCAGCGGCAATCGGAGCTATACCGTCGCGCAGGCGCTCGTGCAGATGGGCTTCGAGCGCGTCCGCAACCTGCAGCACGGGATCATCAGCTGGGAAGGCGACATCGAGTAGGGAGGAACGTATGTACTTCAAGCACTTTTTCGAACCCGGACTCGCGCAGAACAGCTATCTCATCGGTTGCCAGGCGACCGGCGAGGCGATCGTGATCGACCCGCGCCGCGACGTAGAGGACTACCTCGCGACCGCGGCGGCAAACGATCTGCGCATCACGCACATCAGCGAAACACACATCCACGCCGACTACCTGAGCGGCAGCCGCGAGCTCGCAGCCGCAACCGGTGCAACGCTCTACCTGAGCGACGAAGGCGGCCCCGACTGGCAGTACGGCTTCGACCACGAGGGTCTGCGCGACGGCGACTCGATCCGCGTGGGCAACCTGCGGCTCGACGTCATGCACACCCCCGGCCACACGCCCGAGCACGTCTCGTTCGTGCTCTACGATCTGCCGGCCGGCCCGGAGCCCATGATGGTCTTCACCGGCGACTTCGTCTTCGTGGGCGACGTGGGCCGACCCGATCTCCTCGAGGAGGCCGCCGGCATCCGCGATACCAAGATCGCCGGTGCGAAGCAGATGTTCCGGAGTCTCGGGAAGTTCCGCGAGCTTCCGCAGTACGTCCAGGTGTGGCCCGGCCACGGCGCCGGTTCGGCGTGCGGGAAGGCGCTCGGCGCCGTGCCGTCGAGCAGCGTCGGTTACGAGCTCGCGACCAACTGGGCCTTCCAGATCCACGACGAGGCTGCCTTCGTGGACGAGCTCATCGCCGGCCAGCCCGAGCCTCCCTACTACTTCGCGCAGATGAAGCGCGGCAATCGCGACGGCGCTCCGATTCTCGGTGGTCTGCCGCAGCTCGGGAAGCTCGATGCCGATGCGCTCTCGCGGCTCGGCGACGTCCAGATCGTCGACACGCGCGACGCCGACGACTACGCCGCCGAGCACGTCCGCGGCAGCGTGGCCATCCCCTTCGACGGCGGCCTGAGCACCTGGGCGGGCTGGACGCTCGACTACGACCGGCCCATCGTACTCGTCGCGGACGACGACCGTGTGGAGGAGGTGGCGACGATGCTGGTGCGCGTGGGGCTCGACCGGGTCGCCGGGTACACCGATTCGCTCGCGCCGTGGGCAGACGCCGGCTACGAGACCGCGCGGACCGACCAGGTAGACGCCGCCGAGCTCGCCTCGTCGTTCGACGAGGTCACGGTCCTCGACGTGCGGGCGGAGTCCGAGTACGACGAAGGTCACCTGGACGGCGCGATCAACATCCACGCCGGGCGGCTTTCGCGCCTCGCCGACGGCCGTGTTCCCGCCGATCGTCCGGTGGTCGTCCACTGCCAGAGCGGTTACCGTTCGATCATCGCGAGTTCCACGCTCGAGCGGCTCGGCTTCACGAACCACAGCAACCTCGTCGGCGGGTTCGACGCGTGGGAGGAGCGTGCCGCCGGGCGCGCCGCATCCGAGCGCCGGGTGGGAGTCGCGTAGCGCGTCCGGTCTGCCCGGATGCCGGGCACGCGGCTTCCGGCCACGTACTCGGCAAACCGGCGCTTCGCGTGCACAATGGGTGAGGGGACAGAGCCCCACGACACCGGTTGTGGAAGCGAGGACGCATGCTATCGATAGAAGACATCACGGTCAGCCTCGTCGCATTCGACGGGTATCCGCTCGAAACGGCTGTGGACGTCGTCGCCGCGCTCGGGGTGAAATCGGTCGAACCGGCGATGATCGCGGGCTATACCGATCCCTTCGACGAGTCCGCGTTCAGCGACGAGCACGCGCAGGCGATGAGGAGCACGGTGGAGGACGCGGGACTCGGCTGCGACGCGTTCTCGGCGCATATCGACATAGGCGCTCCAGGTGGGGTCGAGCAGGCGTTCCGTCGTCTGCGCTTCGCCGGTGCGCTCGGCGCGAAGCGACTCGCGACGAACGCTGCGAAGGAGGGCTACCGGGAGTCGTTTCTGGCGGCGATCGAGCCGCTCGCGCGTGAGGCCGAGCGCAGCGGTGTGGTGATCGCGCTCGAGAATCCCGGAGACGGCGCGCCGAACGTGATCGACGACGCGGCCGCCGCCGCTCGGCTCGTCCGGTCGATCGGGTCGCCCTGGATCGGCATCAACTACGACCCGGGCAACCTGCTGACGCACCGACCCGACACGAACGCGGCGGAAGATGTGCGTGCGTTCGGCCCGGGGCTCGTGTCGCTTCACGTGAAGGACGTCGCGCCGGAAGGCGAGTGGCTGCGCTACTGCGCGGTTGGCGCGGGTGTCATCGACTACGAGGGGATCCTCCGCCACTGCGACGCGCTCGATCCACGACCGGTCTACTCGATCGAAGCGCCGGTCAGGCTCGCCCGCAAACCCGGTGGTACCACGAAGCGCGACGAGACTCCGCGTCCTCTCGACCAGATCCGCGAGATGCTTCGAGCGTCGATCGAATGGATGGTACGGCGGTGAGCGTATGGACGTAGCCTACCGGCCGGTGACTCGTGACGACAGGCGCGCGGTCGCAGCGCTCGCCGCACGTGCGTTCGGCGTCGCCGCCGGCTTCATGGTCTCGCTCAAGGAGGGCGGTCACGTCGCCGAGCGCGACGGAACCATCGTCGGCGCGACCGTGCTCACGACCTTTCGTGCAGGCGGTCGGCGGTACGGTCTCACCGAGTGGGTGATGGTCTCGCCGGACGCGCGTGGTCTCGGGATCGCGTCGCACCTGATCGATCTCGCGCACGAGTGGTTCGCAGAGCGTGGCATGGACGCGACGCTTGCGCTCATCGAGGGCTACAACCAGAGCAGCTCGAAGATCTTCGCGGGCCGCGGGTACCGGCGGCTGCGACCGGTCGATCAGCTGCGCGTCTTCGGTCGTAGTCTGCCGCTTGTGTGGCTGAAGAGCTCCTTCGTGGTGTCGGTCGGGCATTTTCTCTGGTATCGGCCGGCGGACGAGGTGCCGGCGGGCAAGCCGGGCACCTCGCCCGCGAGCCCGGCGCTGCGGTCCGTCCTCGGCTGGCTCGGCAGCGTGCTCTTCAACGCATTCGTGATCTGGATCCTCATGGTGCGTCTGGGGGTTCAGGCGCCGCCCGCGCGGATCCTGCTCGTCGTGATCGCCGTGCCGATGATCCTTCTCGGGAGCCGCTCGGCGATGTTCGTGCTCATTGCTTCGCTGCGCGGCATCCGGACGCGCTTCCGCGCGTGGGAGGGCGGATCGCCGCTGGCGCTCGCTATCGCGGGTGCGTTCGGCGGGTACCTGCCGCTACCCGGCTCGCACTATCCGGCGGAAGAGCCGTACCGCTACACCGACGCGCTGCCGACGCTCGGGCCTGCGTCGCTCGCGGCGCTTGCCGGACCGCTGGCCGCGCTGATCGGCGCACGTGCGGTGGTTCTGCTCGCCCGGCCCGGCGGCTCTGTCGGTCTCCTGGTCGAGATCTTCGTCTCGGTGGCTACGGCGCACCTTGTCGTCGACGTGTTGCCGTTCTTCCCTCTGTGGGGCACGGCGGGCCACCAGGTCTGGCGATGGAGCCGCGCGTGGTGGTGGGTGCTCGCGTTCGTCGTTGCCGCCGTGATCGTGTTCCCGCTCGTACTCGGGTGAACCAGTGAGGCTCCCGGGCCGCCGCGCGTCGGTTGGCGCGGCTGCCTGCGGACGAGCCGGAGCCGCGTCGTCACATCCAGGCGGTGTTGTTGCTCGGCAGCCGCGAGATGACGCGGAACGGCTCGCCGCGAAGCCGGGCGGGTTCGTCGCAGCGGACGAGCCGGCCGCCGTCGACCTCGAAGACGCGAATCGCCTCCAGGTCATGCGTGCCAAGGTCCGCCTCCGCCGCGATGCGGAGATAGATGAGCGAAAACGGGTCGAAACCCATCAGATAACTCGCGACCGCGTCTACCGCGACGACGTTGGTGCCGGCGACGACCAGTCCGAGCGCGTAGTTCCGCCCGTTGCGGAAGCCGGTGCCGTCGCGCCCCACCACGCCTTCCACAACGTTGAGCCGCGGCACCGCGACCTTTGCGGTATCGGCGAGCCGGCGCGCGAGCCCGGTCTGCCACCGCTCGTGGAGAGTCGTGTCGAAGGGCGCGTCGGGCGAGGAGGGGACCGTGCGATCGGCCTCCGCAATTTCGAGCCAGGCCTGCCGGCAGTAGTGGCGGTCCGGCGTGTACACGATCCCCATGAGGTTCTTCATAGCGAGTGTGGTGATCGCGAGGTTGTGTGTCTTCAGCTTCGGGGCGTTGATGAGCACCGTCTGCGGGTCGGTCGTCTCGCGGTCCACCGCGAGCTCGTGGAAGACGAACGGATCGGGTACCGGCCGCGAGACGCACGACGCGGTCGTGGGAGAGCGGAGCCCGACGCCGGTCGATCCGGCTACGTCCAGGTATCCGGTCCCGCGCCAGTGACGGGGCTCGTCATCGTCGGTGTCGCGGGGATCCTCCACGATCGAGGTCTGATCGGCGGTCGCTCCGTGGTCGAGCAGGTAGTCGAGCAAGCCGTGTACGAACTGGGGGTGCGTGGTGATTCCGCTGTCGGGGTCGGCGAACAGCTCACCGCTCGTCACGTTCGGCTTGACCACCACCCGCTCGTGGTCGAGCTCGAGCTCCATCGCCGTGAGTGCCG
The DNA here is from genome assembly GCA_964625715.1 of uncultured Spirochaetaceae bacterium. Lineage (GTDB taxonomy): Bacteria > Spirochaetota > Spirochaetia > DSM-27196 > SLST01 > SLST01. Next base: position 6,421 of record CAZVEF010000134.1, read on the forward strand.
CCCGAGCGGCGCGCGCGAAGTCTTGTCCCGTGGGGCTCGTGGGGACCGGCGTGCGCGACACGAGCACCGCGGCAGGATCGTCGAGCCACCGATGAAGCGTCATAGTGACCGGTACCTCCGCAGCGCGGTGGCGTTCATGCTTCGCATAGTAGTCCACCGGTGCCGACCGCACAAGCCGCGCGTCGATGACACGTGAGCCGCCGGGCGCAGCCGATGGCCACGGAGATTCTCGGCAGTGGAATCCTTTGATATTGGTGCCGAATTATCGACACGGTCCGCGCGATGGGGCAGGAAGAGGAAACGATCGTCGTGTTCACCGCAGACCACGGCGAGAT
>CAZVEF010000135.1:0-6746 GCA_964625715.1 uncultured Spirochaetaceae bacterium
TCGCTCTCGGAGTAGCTGTCCGGATCGAGGTTGACGGGGAACCAGCCGCACCCCGCCACCGTCACGACGGCGGTTGCGAGGAACGCGATGCGGATGAACGCCCGCCGGCGAACGGGAGACCTTACCATATACCTCAAGATACCACCCGCGAGCGCCCTACGCCACGTTCTCGACGATTCACCGCACGACCGGAAATGTCGCGACGCTGCTGCTCGCTCCGGTCCGCGGTCCCGTGACCTGACCGCCCAGGTAACTCTGCAGCCGCCGCTCGAAGAGCATTCCGGAAGCCGTGGTCGAGACGGTGAGATCGACGTGGTGGCCGTTCTCGTCGAACCCCGCGATCGAGATCGTCGCCCGGGAGCCGTCGACGAGCACGGTCACGACCAGATGGTCGAGCGTCCCGGCGCTCGCGTCGGCCTCATGGACCGTCGCGAGCCGCTCGGTGACCAACAGCCCGATCGCCGGCAGCGTCTCCGATCGAACGTGAACGTCGTGCGCACGGGGCGCGAGTACGGCGGTTCGCACGCCGTCGTCCCTCGTGATGAGGTGGAAGTGATCCTGGAGCGCGACGAGGTAGTCGACGAGCGGCTCGTGATCGTCCCCGGCCCGCGTCTTGAGGTACTGATGCGTGCGTACCAGCGCTCGAATTCGGGCTTCGACCGCGCGGCGCGAGAAGGCTGCGGACGATGCCGCGTCGTCGGATTCGGCGTCCGAGAGAACCAACCCGCCGGCGATTGCAGCGTAGCCCGATATGCGCGAGTTGGTCCTCGCCCGGTCCGACGTGTCCGCGGCCTGTTCCGGGGCGGAAACGAGCGCTGCGCCCAGTGAGATCGCGAGCGAGAGCAGCAGGTTGAGCTCGGCATCGGTCCAGAGGCGGTCGGTCGTGCAGTCGTCGAAGCCGACGAAGCCCCACAGCAGCGCATCGGCGTAGATAGGGAGCACCACGAGCGAGCGAATCCCCTGCTTCTCCAGCATGTGCCGTTCGCCGTCGGGAAAGGCCGCGATGCGCCCGGCGACCGGCAGGTACGCTGCGAAGCGATCGAGCCAGCGCCCGTAGCCCGCCTCGCGCATCGGGACATCCTGCAGATCGGGGTTGTCGATCTGCGGTGTTACGTCTGCGGCGCTCCACTCGAACCGCTGGTTCGCAACGATCGTGCTGCTCTCGTCGGAGCGAAACTGAAAGATGTAGACGCGGTCGACTCTCGCCGCCCGACCGACGAGCTCGATCACGCCTGCGACGGTCTGCGGGTCGCCGCCGGAGCCGGGAAGCTCCTGATTCGCGCGCAGGACGGCCTCGAGCAGCCCGCTGTCGTCGCTGATTCCTGGTGTCGTCGGTGACATCGTCATGTCCGCTCCTGGTGTCGCTCTGGGTTCCGTGCACACAGATCATACCGCAATCAAAGCGCCGGCCAAAGCGTGCCGCTGCGCCTTCGCCACGGTGACGGCAGCTTTCGGCGCGCCGGGCCGCGCGAGCGACATCGGCTTTGCCTCCGTTCGCTGCCCATGGTAGGCTTCCTGTATGCCGAACGTTCTCTTCATCACGACCGACCAGCAGCACTACATGGCCATGGGCTATCGGAATCCCGAGGTTCGCACGCCCAACCTCGACCGTCTCGTCGAGCAGGGCACGAGCTTCCACCGCGCCTACACGGTAAACCCGACCTGCACGCCCACGCGGGCGAGCTGGATCACCGGCACCTACCCGAGCCAGCACGGGGCGTACAGCCTCGGCACGAAGCTGATGGAGGACCGGAAGACCGTCGGTGAGTATTTCCAGGAAGGCGGCTTCCGCACGGCGCTCGTGGGCAAGGCGCACTTTCAGCCGCTTCTGGGTACCGATGAGTTCCCGTCGCTCGAAGCGTACCCGAAGCTCCACGATCTGGACTTCTGGCGCGAGTTCCGCGGGCCGTTCTACGGGTTCGAGCGGGTCGAGCTCGCGCGGAACCACACCGACGAGTCGCACGCCGGCCAGCACTACGCGATCTGGATGGAGGAGAACGGCCTGGCGAACTGGCGCGACTACTTCCTGCCCAACTCGCCGGGGCAGACCGTGGAGGGCGACCGGCTCACCGAGAGCGCGCACCGCAAGCGAGAGCCGGGCGAGGCGTGGGACGTCCCGGTGGAGTACCACTACAACGCGTGGATCGCCGACCGGACGAACGCGTTCATGGAGGAGTACGCGAAGGGGGGCGAGAGCTTCTACCTGTGGGCGAGCTTCTTCGACCCTCATCCGCAGTACATGGTCCCCGAGCCGTACGCGAGCATGTACGACCCGGCCGACGTCACGGTCCCCGAGCACACCGAGGGCGAGTTCGACGACAAGCCGCCGTACTTCAGGCGCGCGCTCGAGGAGTCGCCCGACTTCAGCGATTTTGCCGAGGAGGGCGGCAACGCGATCCACGGCGCCGGCAGCCACCTGAAGAGCCGCGAGGAGAAGGCGAAGAACATCGCGATGATGTACGGGATGATGACGATGCTCGACGACTACATCGGCAAGATTCTCGACAAGGTCGATGAGCTCGGCCTCGCCGACGACACCTTGGTCTGCTTCACGACCGACCACGGCGACTTCCTCGGCCAGCACGGCCTGGTCGCGAAGGCGATCCACCACTACGAGGACCTGATCCGCGTGCCGCTCGTCGTGCGGCAGCCCGGCGTCGTGCCCGCCGGCGTGATGAGCGACGCGCTCCAGTCGACCGTCGATCTTCCTCAGACCTTCCTGTCGATGGCAGGGCTGCCCGTGCCGCGCGAGATGACCGGCGTCGACGAGTCGGCCGTGTGGCGAGGCGAGGTGGAGACGCTGCGCACGCACGTGATCGTGGAGAACCAGCACCAGCCCACGACGATGAACATGCGCACCTTCGTCACGCCGCAGTACAAGATGACCATCCACTACAACCGCGAGTACGGCGAGCTCTACGATCTCGTCGCCGATCCCGACGAGTACGTGAACCTCTGGAACCGGGATGAGGCGGCCGAGCTCAAGAGCCGGCTGCTGCTGCAGTTCCTCTACGGGGAGATGGCGAAGGCGGTACTGCCCATGCCGAGGATCGCGGGGGCGTAGGAGACGCGGTGTCGCTCGTACTGCGCTACCTGCTCGTCGCCGGCCCCTCGCTGCTGCTGCTCGTGCTCGCCGTCGTGCTTGCGATACGAGCGCGACGGCGACGCAGGCGTCACCGGGCCGCGCAGCGGCGGGCCGCCGAGCGGCGCGGCCGCGGCGATTAGTCCTCCAGCCACCCCTGCGCAAATCCCCGGATCGCCGCCGCCCGGTGCGCGGTCCGCTTCATCTCCGCGTCGCACTCGCCGTCCTCCAGGCTCCAGCACGCGCTGACCGCCGCGTCCACCGCCGCGCCGGCGGCGACCGCGGACGGCTCCACACCGAGCGCGGAGGCGAAGACGCCCACCATCCGGTGGAACTGCCGCTCGCGCTGGTCGGCCGGCGCCTCATCGAACTGGTTCACGATGAACCGGGCGGGCTCGAGCGCGAGCGGACCGGTGACCCCCTTCGGGTCGATGCACCTCCACGCGTGCCCCGCCCGAAGGATGTTGTCGTGGTGCAGATCCGCGTGCAGCAACGGTTCGCCGGCGCGCCCGGGACGCGTGCCCCCGCACGCGGTCGCGTGCAGGAGCCCACGCGCCCGTCGCGCAGACTCCAGTAGCGAGGCCTCCCACCCGGCCGGAGACCCGGCGAGCCGCCCCATGGCGGAGAGCCAGGCGCGTCGCGCCTGGTCGGCGTAGGACGGGGGCGGTTGCGGAGGAAGCTCGTCTCGTTGGACGCCCGGTCGTCGGGCGGACCGCCGTCCGTAATGAAGTCTACGCATGGTGTCGGCCGCAACTTCGACGCGCGTTGCGAACGATCGGACCTCCCGCAACGCCGTGCCCGGGACGAGCCGCTCGAGCAGCATTGCAGACGCGTCGACATCGCGGTCGAGCAGCCGGCAGGCGCTACCGGCGGGGAAGCGGAGCAGCGCGTATACTTCCGCTCGGAACTCCCCCGGCGAGGCCATCAGCTTGACGACCACCGGGCCGCTGGAGCACCGGGCGAAGGCGACCCAGGCGTAGTTCAGATCGGCACAGGGGGTGATCTCCTCGATTCCCCACCGCCCAGTGAGCCGCTCGACGCGCTCGGGAAGGTCGTCGAGCCAGTCTGCTCCTTCCGGTCCGAAGGTCGACGCGATCCTGGTGCTGAACCCATCGTCGAGTTTCCAGCCGCTCACACCTCGTCCTTGAGCTCCTCGAGCCTGATCTCCCGGCCCTCGCTCGCCGAGCGGTAGATCGCGTCGATGATCCACGTACGCAGCAGGCCCTCGCGCCCGCGGTGGCCGTCGTAGCTGCCGGAGAGCACGCGGTCGACGAAGATCGCGGCGGCCTGCTGATGTCCGGGCGTTGCCGCATCCCTGCCGGGGATCTCCGGGATCGTCTCGGAGGGGACGCCGCCGGTGTCGGTGTAGAAGCGGACCGCGCCTTCGGCGCGGTAGTTGCGCGTGCTCATCTCCGCGCCGCCCCGATCACCGTAGAGCATGAGGTTGATGAAGTCGCCGTTTTCCCGGTAGGTCGCCCAGCTCGCCTCGAGCTCGAGTGTGCGCCCATCGTCGAGCCGAATGAGCGCGGTCGCGAAGTCCTCTACCTCGTAGGTGGCATCCTCCCCGTAGAGATCGGTCACGAAGCGCTGGCCGAGCCGGTCGTAGGTGGCGCCGCTGACGGCCTGTACCTTCGGCTCGCCCATCGTGTAGAGCGCCATGTCGAGCATGTGGACGCCCAGATCGATCAGCGGTCCTCCTCCGGCGAGCTCCTTCGAGACGAACCACTTCCGACCGCGTCCGGGAATACCCCTGCGTCGCAGCCAGCGAGACTTGCCGTGATAGACCGTTCCGAGCCCGCCCTCGTCGATGAAGCGCTTCATGACCTGGACGTCGGGCCGGAACCGCTGGTTGAACATGACCTGCAGTACCCTGTCCGCGCGTTCGGCGGCCCGTACCATCGAGAGGCCCTCGGCGTAGGTGCGCGCGAGCGGCTTCTCGACGAGCACGTGCATACCGTGGTCGAGCGCGTCGATCGCGGGCTCCGCGTGCGCGAAGTTCGGCGTCGCAACGCTTACCAGATCGGCCTCTCCCCACTCGAGCATCTCGCGGTAGTCGCTGAAGGCGTTCTCCACGCCGTACTCGTCCTTCACCTGCGCGAGGAGCGTCGGGTTCGGGTCGGAGATCGCGGTGAGGTGCGTATCAGGGAGCGCGAGGTACGCCTTGAGGTGCTGCTGGCCGGCCCAGCCGAGCCCGACGACGGTCGCGCGGAGCGAATGCGATGGTGCCACTGAATCCTCCTGGATGCGGGGATTCTATCCGCCGCCGGGCACGTGGGGAAGGGGGCTGCCGCCGCGGTGCCACTGGCCTTCGCTGCGCATCTGCACCTGCTTCCGTCTCGTATCCGCGTCGGGGTTTGTCCGTCCATCCGGTCGGTGCGGGCGCGGCCTCCAGGTAGCGCCGGCTGTGTGAGCAGGTCGTGGGATCCACGAGGTACTGGATTTCGTAGGCGGCAAGCGCCTCGAGCGTGCGGTCGAGCGTGACGCGCGTCGCCCCGGAGCATCGGCATGTCACAGCAGAGCCTCCACTCCCGCCGTGACAGAAGCGCGACGCTATGGCATCATCGGCGGCAAGCGAGGTAATCATGCTCCCTTCAGTATCACGTCTCACGTGCGAATACGGTTCGGCCAACCTGGGCCTCGACACGTCGCGGCCGCGGTTCTCGTGGTGGATCGACGACGCGCGTCCCGGCGCCGTGCAGACCGCCTACCGGCTTCAGGTTGCCACCGACCCCGCCTTTCCCGACGACGCGCTCGTCTGGGACAGCGGCGAGCTTCCCTCTGCCGATTCGGTGCTCGTCGAGTACGCCGGCGCGCCGCTCGCCTCGCGAACGCGCTATCACTACCGCGTTCGCGTGCGCGACCAGGGCGAGCAGTGGTCCGCGTGGAGCGAGCCCGCCTGGTTCGAAACCGCCTTCCTCGATCCGGCCGAGTGGCAGGCCGATTGGATCAGCCCGAGCGACGAACCCTCGCCCGCCGCCGACGAGGCGCCGCGCGCCGCGCCGTACCTGCGCCGCGAGTTCAGCGTCGACGGCGAGGTCATCAGCGCGCGCCTCTACGCCTCCGCGCGCGGTCTGTTCGAGCTCTCACTCAACGGAAGGCCGGTCACCGACGACGTGTTCGTGCCCGGCTGGACCGACTACGATTTCCGCTCGCAGTACGTGACCTACGACGTGAGCGAGCTCGTCGTCTCCGGCGCGAACGCGATCGGGGCGATCCTCGGCGACGGATGGTACTCCGGGCGGATCGCGCGGATCCGGGACGGTGAGCGCCGCTTCGGGGCCCGCCCGCAGCTGCTCTGCGAGCTCCACGTCAGCACCGCCGACGGCGAACGGGTGATCCGTTCCGACGACGAGTGGAGCTGGAAGGCCGGACCCATCGCGAGCTCCGACATCTACGACGGCGAGGCCTACGATGCGCGCGCCGAGCTTCCCGGCTGGGACACGCCGGGTGCCGACGTCTCCGACTGGGAGCCGGTGCGCGTGGTGGGACCGGCGCTTGCCTCCTGGGATGGCGGTGATCCGCCGGCAGCCGACCCCGCGCGGCGGTCGAGCGGCGGCGAGAGCTTCCCGGGCATCGAGGCCGCATCCGACGACGCCCAGGCGCGTCGGATGCGGCTGGACGCGAAGGTCGTGCCGCCGGTCAGGCGCGTGCGCGAGCTCACGCC
>CAZVEF010000136.1:0-6728 GCA_964625715.1 uncultured Spirochaetaceae bacterium
CCCTCCGTGCACACTCCCACTCGATGGCCGATCAGCAGACAGTGGCATCGCGGGTGGCGGGCGAGCTCGGGGAGGTTGAGGCGCGCGTGGTTGCGGTGGCGGGGTTGCTCGCCGAAGGGGCGACGATCCCGTTCATCGCACGGTATCGGAAGGAACGGACCGGTGGGCTCGACGAGGAGCGGCTGCGCGAGGTGCAGGCCGCGATCGATCGGGTCACGCAGGTCGACCGACGGCGCTCGAGTATGCTCGAATCGCTTCGCGAACGGGGGGTGCTCACCCCGGAGCTGCAACGGTCGCTCGAGCGCGCGCGGAGTGCCGCGGAGCTCGAGGACCTCTACCTTCCGTACCGCCCGAAGCGGGTCACTCGCGCGTCGCGCGCGCGCGAACAGGGTCTCGATCCGTTGGCAGACGCGATCCTCGCCGGGGAGGTGGGTTCTCTCGCGAACGCCGCACGACCATACGTTGACCCGGGCAGCGGTGTGGAGTCCGCCCGGGATGCGCTCGCCGGGGCGTCGGACATCATCGCCGAACACGTGAGCGAGGACGCCGGCACGCGCGGCTGTCTGCGCGAGCTGTTCGCTCGTGCCGCCGTTGTCGAGAGCACCCGCTCGCGCCGGAAGCAGGGCGACCGCGAGGCGGAGACGTATCGCGACTACTTCGCCTGGACCGAACGGGCGAGCCGCGTCCCGTCTCACCGGATTCTCGCGATGATGCGGGGAGAGCGCCAAGGCTACCTCGTCGTTCACCTCTCGCCTCCCGAGCAAGACGCGCTGGACGTGGTGCGCCGGCGGTGGGTGTGTGGAACCGGTGAGCGGGCTCAGTTCCTCGAGGCGACGATCGTGGACGCGTATCGCCGTCTGCTCGCTCCGTCGCTCGAGAAGGAACGGAAGAACGAACTGTTCCGCGCAGCGAGCGAGGCCGCGGCGGACGTCTTCAGCGCGAACCTGCGCGATCTCCTGCTCGCCCCGGCGCTCGGTGAGAGGCGCGTGCTCGCGATCGACCCCGGGTTCCGGACCGGCTGCAAGGTGGTCTGCCTCGACGAGCACGGCACGCTGCTGCACGACGACGTCATCTACCCGCTCGAACCGAAGTCGCGCGCCGCGGAGGCGGCGCAACGGGTGCTCGCGCTTCTCGAGCGCTACGGTGCCGATGCGATCGCGGTGGGCAACGGGACCGGCGGGCGCGAGACGATCTCGTTCCTCTCTGCGATCGGGGCCGATCTCCCGCCGGTGGTTTCGGTCAACGAGGCGGGCGCGTCGGTCTACTCCGCCTCACCGGCTGCGCGCGAGGAGTTCCCTCATCACGACGTGACGGTTCGCGGGGCGGTGTCGATCGGTCGGCGGATCATGGATCCGCTCGCCGAGCTCGTGAAGATCGACCCGCGCTCCATAGGCGTGGGACAGTATCAGCACGATGTCGACGCGAAACTGCTCGAGCAGCGGCTCGACGCCACCGTTGAGAGCTGCGTCAACCTCGTAGGAGCGGACCTCAACACGGCGAGCCGGCATCTGCTGCGGCGCATCTCCGGCGTGAGCGAGCGCGTCGCGGACTCGATCGTCGCGTGGCGCGAAGAGCACGGCGGCTTCGAGCGGCGACGGCAACTGCTCGATGTGCCGGGTGTCGGAGCGAGAGTCTTCGAGCAGGCCGTCGGGTTCCTGCGGGTGCGCGGCGGGCGCGAGCCGCTGGACGCGACCGCGATCCATCCCGAGCGCTACGCGACGGTCCGCGCGATGGCCAGCGATGCCGGCTGCGAGGTCGCCGAACTCACAGGCGACGCCGAGCGCATCGGCGCAATCGATCTCGAGCGCTACCTCACGGACGAGCTCGGCAGGCCCACGCTCGAGGATATCGCCGCCGAGCTCGCCCGCCCGGGACGCGATCCGCGCGACCCGTTCACGGTCGTCGAGTTCGGCGAGGAGGTGCGCTCGATCGACGATCTCGCGGGAGGGATGCGACTGTCCGGCATCGTGACGAACGTTACCGATTTCGGCGCCTTCGTTGATATCGGCGTGCATCGCGACGGGCTCGTGCACATCAGCCGCCTCGCCTCCCACTTCGTCCGCAACCCGCGCGACGTGGTCAGCACAGGACAGGGCGTCGAGGTCACCGTGATCGATGTCGACCGCGATCGCGGGCGCATCTCGCTCACCATGGTCGAACCGTAGCCTTCGAGGGGCGAGGGGTTCGCGCGGCGGCACTGCGCGACAGGGCTTGTCCCGACAGGCCCGTTTTCCGATACTCGTAGGGAATGGCGCCGACGACGACGACCATCACACCGAAGCTCGTCCACAACGCGCTGCGCATCGTATTCGGCGAGGACTCTCCGTATTCGCAGAGGCTCTCGGCGCTTTCGAGCCTGTCGCAGAGCGAGGTCGCCGCGTGGTTTCGCAGGCGCGCACTGGACCTGCACCCCGATCGGGCCGGTACGCTGGGTATTCCGCCCGACCGACTGGAGAAGGCGTTCAAGCGCCTGCACGGGGCGTATCGGCTGCTCAGCCGGCTGGTCGAGGACGAGGCGCTTCGGAATCGGGTCATCGAGGCCGATCGGCCCGCCGCGGTGCGTCGGACGTCGGGGCTCTGGACACCGCGCGAGCCGGAGCCGCGAGAGCGACATCGGCACGACGCGGCGGCTGCGCGTTCCGACCTCAGGCGGACACACGCCGAGGAGTCTGATGCCCGGCGTTACTACCGCGGACGCGTCCCGCAGAGCGAGCTGCGATTCGCGCAGTTTCTCTACTACAACCGCGTGATCGACTGGAAGACGATGATCGACGCGCTGACGTGGCAGCACCGGGTTCGCCCCAAGGTGGGCGAGATCGGCCGATCGTACAAGTTTCTCGACTTCGAAGCCGTCTCGAGGATTCTGCGGGTTTCGCCGCGCGGTGAGCTCTTCGGCAGCACCGCGATGAAACTCGGCGTGCTCGATCGGCGACAGCTCTACGTCATGCTCGGCAAGCAGCACCAGCTCAACTACCCGATCGGGCGCTACTTTCTCGAGGAGGACATCCTCTCGAAGCCCGAGATCGAACACCTGCTCGCTCAGCATCGACGCCACAACAGCGCCTTCCGCGGCCGCTGAACCGGCGCCGCGGTGTATGGGTGCGCCTCGTGACGGGTGTCGCCGTATTCGCTATCTTCTGAGTGTGCGACACCATAGCCTTCCCGCAGGTTTCATCACGACCGTCATCGTTCTCACCGCCGTGCTTGCCGGGGGGCGTTCGCTCGTCGCCTGGGAGGACTGCTCGCCCGTCGACCACGCAGGCGAGTGGGAGTACCGGCACGAGCGCTGCGACAGCGCGCGGACCGAAGACGAGCTGCGCGAGCTGTTCGAGAATCCGACGGTGATCGAAGCGGGAGCGACCCGTACCGCGGAGGATAGCGCGAGGATAGAGACGCTTTCCGAGACGCACGCGGTCTTCCCGGTGGACGCTGCGTCGATGATGCAGACGTTGCGGTCGAACGACATCCTCACGAGCTTCATGCCCAACCTGGGAGACCACGAGGTGGTGTGCCGGCTCTCCGACAACGTCGAGCGGCAGCGTCAGCGAACCGAGTTCGGCCTGCTGATCTTCTCGCTCGGCACCGAGTACGTGATCGACGTCGAGTACGTAGACCGCGGACCGGAGGTCTACTCGTCGCGTTGGGTGCTCGTCGAGTCACTGGACGGACGGATGTCGTATCTGTACGGCTCCTGGTACTTCGAGTCGATCGTGCTCGACGGCGATCCGGCGACGTACGTACGCCACTACGCGCGGACCGGTCTGACCACGCGCGCACCGGGCGTGCGCGCCTTCATCGAGCGGCGGCTCGAAGGAGAGATCACCGATCTCTTCACGGCGTTCTACGAAGAAGCCTCCGCTCGCTTCGGGCGGACGGTACTCCGATAGAGGCGAGACAACAGTGTCAGAGCTACTTCGGGAACTCGCGGCGCAGGTGCCGCTCGCGGTGCTCCTGGTGGTCGTCGCCGGATCGATCCTCCTCCTCAGCAAGGGGGCGGACATCCTCGTCGCCGAGGCGGTTGCGCTCAGCAGGCGTTTCAACGTGCGCCCTGTGATCATCGGGGCGACGATCGTCAGCCTGGGCACCACGACGCCCGAGGCAGCGGTCAGCGTCTTGTCGGCCATCGAGGGCGATCCGGGACTCGCGCTGGGCAACGCAGTGGGCAGCGTGACTGCGAACGCCGCGCTGATCGTGGGGGTCGCCGCGCTGATCGCACCCATCCCCGTGGACCGCGTCATGCTGCGCCGTCAGGGGGCGATTCAGTACGGCTCCGCGATCCTGCTCGTGCTCGTGTCGCTGCCGTTCGCGAGCGGCGAGTGGGTCCGCCTGGTCGAGTCCGGGAACCGGGTTCCTCGATTTGCAGGCGTCGCCTTTCTCGTGCTGCTCGCGGCGTATCTGCTCGCCTCCGTCCGGTGGGCGCGCGTGGGGAGCGAGCGCGAGCAGCCCGCCTTGGTCGGCGAGGCTGCGGTCGTGTCGGTCCCGCACACCACCGTGCAGACGCTTGCGACGGTGACCAAACTCGCCGGTGGACTCGCGCTGGTTGTCGCGGCGAGCCAGATCCTGATCCCGGCGGTCGAGGCCAGCGCGTTGCGGCTGGGGGTGCCGAGGGCTGTCGTAGCGGCCTCGCTGGTCGCGCTCGGGACGTCGCTTCCGGAGCTCGTCACCGCGATAACCGCGAGCCGCAAGGGGCACGGCGAGCTGGCCCTGGGCAACGTCGTCGGCGCGAACGTGCTGAACGTGCTGTTCGTCGTGGGCCTGAGCGCCGCGGTGACGCCGGGCGGGCTTCGGGTCGGTCCCGAGTTCGTGGTACTGCTCTATCCTGCGATGCTCGTCTCCGGCGCGTTCCTCTACGCGGTCGCCGGGTTGGGCAGGCGCCGGATCGACCGTACACCGGGACTCATACTGGTGGTGCTCTACGTGGCGGCGGTCGCGGCGGGCTACGCCGTCTGACTACTTCGACACCTTGTCGAGCATGCGACGCATCTGCGGCGAGCGCTGCGGGATCTGCAGCGGTGTGCGCGACCACGGCGACTCCGCGCGCTGCGCGCTGCGGTCGAGCGCCTGCAGAGCATCGCGATCTATGCCGAACTGATCGGCGATCCTCCCACGCGCACGATCCCCCAGTCGCAGGCCGTGAAATCGGACCAGCTGAGCCACGCGCCGAAGCGCGTACTCGGCGTGGTTCTCTTCGACCTCGTCGATGAGCGCGGCCGCCCATCCGGCGCGCACGTCTGCAGACAATCCGGGCTCGAGCGATTCGATCGTCGGTGCCCGGCTGAGTTCGATCGCCTGCTGCACGTCCGAGCGATAGAGCGGAAGACGATCCTCGATCGCGGAGAGGATCTCCACAGCGGCGCCCTGGATGTCGGCGGCCGCGAGGTCGATCGACTCGGTTTTCCAGGCATCGGCGTGCTCCAGAATGCTGCGAATCGCTCTCGCGAGGCCGATGCGCGCGCGCTCGTCGAGGCCGATCTCCGAGTCGGTGATGCGGACTCCGTCGCCACCGTCGACGGCAAAGCCGATCGTCTCGTCGCGCGACGTCCGTGCCTCCACGATCGCTTGATAGCGCCGCACCGCCTCGACCATCCGCTGGTGCGAGCGGTGCAGCTGATCGTTCGCCTGTTCGAGGTAGCGGTAGGCGTTCATCGCCCGGCGAAACGCTTCGACCTCGTGCCTGGGTAGCTTGCGCAGACGCGGCCGATCGAACTCACGCGTCCACGCGTCGATCGCGGCGACGACGTCGTCGCGAAGCTCGCTCAGGTCTCGAATCCGTGCGATGGAAGGAACCACGCCATCCAGGCGCGAGGAGAGCCGTTCGGCGGCGATCCGAAGGCGGCTGTTTCGGCTTCGCAGCCGGGCCCGGAACTCCCGTCTCGTTCGCTCGAGCGCCGCCCATGCGTCGGCGATTTTGCGGTCACCGGCAAACTCGAAGGTGACCAGCAGCAGCGAGCGCCCGGCAAGCAACTCCATCGCGAAGGTGAGGATCTCCTCCACGTCGGTCAGGCTCATGAGTCGGCGGTTATCCTCGGACTCGGCGGCCAGGCCGCGCTCGATGAAGCCCTCGGTTCGCCGACGCCCGCGGCGCTTGCTGGGCGACTGACCGTGCGACCTTCGGCGCACCAGGGCTGCGGTATCCGGCGATCGCGAATCGAGCTCTCCGCAGAGCCGGTCGACCTCGGCTTCGATCCTGCTGCGCTCTGCTTCGACGCGGCTCGGCATGCCGTTGCGGCGGAAGACCTCGATGCGCTGAAAGGCGTAGGCGAGGTCGCGCGACCCTCCCAGGTCGCGGATCGCGGCCGCGACGGCGAGCTCGGTCGCGTCGGGATTGGCGAGCAGGTGCTGCGCCGCGAGCAGGCGCGCGTCGCCCTCCGAGTACGAGGCGAGCGCGGCGTCGCGCGCTGCGAGCAGCAATCGCGGAAGCTGATCGAGGCAGTCGCGGAGGATCCGTGTCCCGCGTTCCACATCCCTGCCGCGGGTGATCTGGTAGATGAGACGCGCCAGTATCGCGACGACTCCGGCGATGATCGTATAGGCGCCGAAGTAGATGAACAGCGCCGGGGGTGCCGGCTGACCGTAACCGAGCAAGTAGCCGCCCTGCAGCGCGAGGTAGGTGACCGGTCCGGCTGTCCAGGCGAGCTGGATGATGTTGCGTCCCCAGCTCTCCCGGCGCAGCGCCCGGTTGATGTCCCGGACCAGCTCGCGTGCCCGATCCTGTCCCGCGCTTCTCC
>CAZVEF010000137.1:0-6640 GCA_964625715.1 uncultured Spirochaetaceae bacterium
CCCATTCGGTTCAGTTGGGCGAGGAACGCGTCCCACTCAAGGCTCGTGCGCTGCGACTTGACCACGCAGATGCCCGACAGTCGCTTGAGCCGTTCTCGCCCCTCGAGCCAGCTGAGATCATCGGTTGCCCCAGCACTCACGCGTCTCGATCCGTCGGTGGTCCTTGTTCACTGTCTTGTGGTAATCGCACACGACGGCGGTCTCACCGTCGGTCTCGATCCCGTCGAAGAACAGCTTGACCTGCTCGTAGTGCAGGCTCTTTTGCCTTTCAGAGCCGGGACGTAGTCGGCCTCGGCGTCTACGATGTGCTCGGCGATCTCATCCGACTTCTCGTCCACCCTCGTCTGCGCCAACGTCAACCCGGCGCCGTTGGCCCGAACGCTGACCACGGGGATCGGTAGGTCGCAGAAATGATCGGCCACGTTCCTTGAATCCATGGCTGTTCTCCCAGTGCAATCCTGGGAGACACTCTGAAGACCCGGATCGTCCCGGTCCAGTAGTAGACGGATCTTTACTGGTCACCTCTCAAGTCTCATGTGCGTTTGCCCCGTCTTCAGATCGATTCGGTCTTGACAACGTTCATTGCATCTCCTGCGATGGTGACATCTCGATGAATCTTTGTCCGGACGCTCGCAGATCTCAGTCGCCCCGCAGATCAGCCCGCACCGACGGAGAGCCGCCGGTCGGTCCGGAAGCTGTGGAGCAGGAACACGGTCACCGCGACGGCCCCGATCGCGATCGCGAGCGGGTCGGCGGCGACGACGCCGATCGGTCCGACCGCGCGGATGCCCACGAGCATGAAGACGAGCCCGAAGAGCGGACGCGAGACCGCGACGGCGAGCGCGCGCATAGGGTCGCCGATCGCCTGGTAGAAGGCGGTGCCGATGAAGTAGGTCGGGAAGACGAGCAGCGCGAAGGCGTTCACCCTCATGAACGGAACGCCGATCGCGATCAGCTCGGCGTCGGCGGTGAAGATCCGGAAGACCGCCGCCGGAAAGCCGAGGAGCACGACCATCCCGACCGCCATGATCGCGCTCGAGATGCCGATCGCGAGGCGGACCGCGACCCGCACGCGATCCGGGTTGCCCGCGCCGAAGTTGTACCCGACGATGGGCGGCATCGCCTGCGCGATTCCCATCGCCGGCATGGCGAGGATGAGGATCATCCGGAAGACCACACCGACCGCGGAGACCGCGAGCGCTCCGGCGGCCGCGACGATGAGGTTGTTCCGCACGAGCTGGACCACGCCGGAGCTGATCTGACGGACGAATCCGGAGGTGCCGATCGCGAGCGCCTCGCGCAGCACGTCTACCCGGGGGCGGAGCGACGTTCGCGTGATGCGGACCGCCCCGGTTCCGCGTACGAAGAAGGCGACGCTCAGGAGGGTCGTCAGCATGTGGCCGTAGAGCGTCGCGAGCGCGGCGCCGGCCACACCCCAATCGAAGCCGAAGATGAAGAGCGGGTCGAGACCGATGTTCAGCAGGACGCCCGAGGCGAGCGTCACCATCGCCACGCGCGCCCTCCCCTCGCCCCGGATGAGGAAGTTCGCCGCGAAGTTGAAAATGAGGAAGGGTTCGGAGAGCAGGATGATCCGCGTGTAGGCGAAGGTCGGTTCGAAGAGCTCACCCCGTGCGCCGAGCAGCCGCACGAGCGACGGCGCAAAGATCGATCCGACGAGCGCGACCACCACGCCGATGAGCGCCGAGGAGGTCAGCGCGGTGCCTGCCGCGGCCCGGGCCCGCTCGCCGTCTCCGGCGCCGAGCGCCCGCGAGACGACTGACGCCGCCCCGATTCCGACGAGGTTCCCGAACGACATGACGATGATCCGAAAGGGAAAGAGGAGCGAGACCGCGCCGATTCCGATCGGCCCGACGCCCTGGCCGACGAAGATCGTATCGACGAGGTTGTACGCTGAGTTCACGATGAGTGCGACCGACCCCGGGATGGCGATGCGGGCGAGAAGCTTGCCCATGGGCATCGTACCGAGGAAGTCGGCGCGTTCGGTGCTGGCCATCACGCCCCCTCGAGCTGGATCGATCAGCTTGTCAGGTTGCACGACGATGGTCAATTGTCGGCACGTCGAGGAGGAGCGGTGCGGCGATCACGACCTCCAGCCGCGCGCCCGGGATCGGACGGCGGCGGCCATCCGGAAGCCGCCGGTCGTCACATGCGCCATGGGCATCAACCTCCGTGACAGATTCTACCACGGAGCGCCCGCTTGCACGGATTCGACCGACCGGATAGGGTCGCGGTGGAGCAGGCATGCAAACCACCTACCGCGTACTCGTGAGCACCGACCTCGGGGGAGACCCCGACGACACGCAATCGCTGATCCACCTCCTGCACTACTCGGACATCCTCGAAATCGAAGGGATCGTCTCGACGGCCGGACCGGGGAGCGAGCCGCGCGTCGAGGAGATCGACGAGTGGGTGCGGCGCGTCGATCTCGACTACCTGCGCGACCGCGGCTTTCCGGAGCTCGCGAGCGAGGCCGATGTGCTGTCGCTCCTGCGCCAGGGCGCCGTCGCTGCGCGGGCTCCCGGCCCCGACGGCGCGACCGACGGTTCGCGACTCATCGTCGAGCGCGCGATGGCCCCCGACCCGCGCGGCCTCGACCGACCGCTCTGGGTGCTAATGTGGGGCTCGATGACCGACCTCGCGCAGGCGCTGTACGACGAACCCGCGATCGCCACGCGCATCAGGGTCAACGCGATCGGCTCGAGCAACACGGTGAACGATCCATCAAGCCGCGACTTCGTCTACGACGGCATGGCCGACCGGTGGCCCGAGCTCTGGTGGATCGAGGACGGCGTCCTGCCCAAGCTGAGCCACGACACCTTCCGCGGCTACTACCAGGGCGGCGAGCAGGGCGGCATCTGGGGCAATGTCGCGTTCGTCGAAGAGGTGATCCGCGGGAAGGGCACGACGAGCCGGGACCGATTCGGCGAGCGCCTCGGCGACGCGATGCCGGTCGCGACGTGGCCCGCGGGCACGCTGAAGGAGGGCGATACGCCGACCTTCACCTACCTCCTCTCGCCGGTGGTCGGCGGGGTCGGCGACGTCGACGATCCCACGGCGGAGAGCTGGGGCGGCACCTTCGGTCGCCCGGCCCCCGAACGCTACCCCAACTACTACTGCGACCTCGACGAGCCTCCGGAGGTATGCCAGGCGACGATCAGCCGCTTCCGGGTCGACTACCTGGGAGACTGGAAGCGGCGATGGGAGCGGTACGGCTGACACCTCAGGCGCGGGATTGACCGGGCGCCCTGATTGCGTTGAGCTCGGCGAGCACGGCGGCGCGCTCCGATTCGCGAAGCGAGCCCGGATCGCGGCGTGACGGGTCGCTCGGCCGGTCGTAGATCGAGCCGATGGGAACCGGGGGAAGATGCCGGGGGACCGATCGCGTCCGCGGTTGCGCTTCGGCTCCGCGCGGGCTAGAGTGACCGGCATGAACGACGCACCCACCGCCGTCACCCTCGCCGTCCCGGCCGGCGCGTTCCGCTTGCTGACCGCGACGACGCGATAGGGGGGTACGATGGACCGGATCGACGCACACATCCATCTCGCCGGCGACGACGGTGAGACAATCGGCCTGCTCGAAGAGCTCGGTTTGAAGGCGCTCAATATCTGCGTCGCGCACCCGGGGTGGAGGGAGAGCTCGCACGCACTCTTCCGGGATCTCCGAGCCGAGCATCCCGAGCGCTACGCGTGGTGCACGACCTTCGACCTGCCCGACTTCTCCGCGGGCGATACGCCGAGCGTGAGAAGGGCGTACGCGGACACGGTCGCCGCCGCGCTTCGCGAGGACCTGCGCGACGGGGCGGTCGCCGTGAAGGCGTGGAAGAACATCGGCATGGAGCTGCGTCGGCCCGACGGCTCGTGGGTCATGATCGACGACCCGATCTTCGACCCGATCTACGAGAGCCTCGCCGGCGACGGCGTGCCGATGATCATGCACATCGGCGAGCCGCTCGCCTGCTGGCAGCCGCTCGACCCCGACTCGCCGCACTACGGCTACTACCGCGACCACCCGGAGTGGCACCTTCACGGCAGGCCCGACGTCCCGAACCACGCCGAGCTCATCGCGTCGCGCGACAGGGTGCTCGAGAAGCATCCGCGGCTGCGCGTCGTCGGCGCGCACCTGGGGAGCCTCGAGCACGACGTCTCGGAGGTGGCCGCGCGGCTCGAGCGCTACCCGAACTTCGCAGTCGACATCTCGGCACGGCTCGGCGACCTGATGCGCCAGGATTCGGGCGCAGTGGCCGAGTTCGTGGTCGCGCACCAGGACCGGATCATCTTCGGGACCGATGTCGTCTCGCGAACGCCGCTCTCGACGCTCGACGACGCGGACCGGGCGCGCGTACACGCCACGCTGCGACGCACGTACGAGGCGTACTTCGCCTACCTCGAGGGAACCGCGACGGTCGAGCAGGGCACCTCGCGCGCGAGCGGCCTCGGCCTCGACCCGCGCGTCGTGGAGAAGCTCACCGCGGCGAACGCGCTCGCGTGGTACCCGCGACTACCTCGCCACCGGCGCTGACGGTCCGAGCCGGACGGCCGCCCCGTCTGCGTTCCGGCGGCTTCCACACCGTCGCGCCGGTCTCGACCGGCGGCGGGGACGGAGAAGAGCAGCTCGAGCATCATCCGCGCCGCGCCGTCGACGCCGGCGAAGGGCCCCTCGCCGGCGGGGAGCGACAAGGTGATTGCCGTTGTGCAGGACACGGATGAGATCAAGCACATCCTTCCTCGCTTCAAACTGGACTCTACCCCTTCAATCACGGGCTTGAGACGAGTACGTACGGCAACGGGTGTCGTGTGAATGAGCTTCCCGACTCGCCCGAGCTCCTGCGGCGACGCCTGCAAGCCGCGGGGTATGCTATTGGATACACGGGGAAGTGGCATCTCGGCGACGGGATCACGGGTGGCGCGCGGACTCGTTGCGGAATCGCGCGGGTGTTGTGCCCACCACCCCACCCTGCGGGACAGCGTGTAGAAGTAGGAGGTGTTCATGATGCCAACCTCACGGGCGACATCGGCCGCGGTCATCTCGGTAGTGCAGAGAAGCTCCTTCGCACGGGTGACCCGAATCTCGTTCACGCAGTGGTTCACGTACCGGCGGCGTCGTTCCGCGAAGATCCTGCCCAGATACCCGGGCGGCGCGCAGCACGATCGTGTCTTCCGAGGTACGCTCACCGACGAGGAGCATGTCGATCTCGTTCTCCTCGGTGGCGACGACTACGCTCTTCCCGCGTGAGAGCGGGAAGTCGCGCGTTGCCTTCGCCAGACCGGGCGTCGTTGCCGAGAACCCACGCTGTGACTGAACGCCGCGTATCTCCGCGTAGCCGTCTATCGAAACGAGGGCGATACGATATGACGGCGCGGCGAAGCCTTCGGTGATGCCTTGCGCAAGCTTGTCGTTCGGCGAAAGGTCCTCCCGCGTTCCCACGAGAAGAGAGTGCCCGGAGCGCAGAACGTCGAGCTCACGCTCACGGGTGAGCGCCTCGGCATTGACCTAACGCTTCGTATAGCCGTTGTAGACCGCCATATACCGGATGAACGGATACACGCTCCTCAATCGATTGAAGACGAGCATGGCTCGGTACTTGGTCAGGATAGATGAGAGCCTGCTCAAACCGCGAAACTCGAAAACTGTCCTCGGACTGTCATACACCGACGCTCCATAGATGGGCGGCTGCGCGCACCGTGCGGAGGAGATTCTTCAACCGGGAGTACGCTGACTGAGCAATCTCGCGTCGCAGTCATTGCGGTATGTGACCTGTACCCGTCGCACCGAGCGGGACAGGTGACCTGAGGGTTCGCGGTCAACCATCCTCAACTGGCCGGCTCCAGACCCATTCGCCGCGAGTCGAGGAGCTGGAGATTCTCCGTAGCCCAAACCGAGGCACTCATCCGGGCTCGCTGACGAGGTACCACGCGCACGGTAACCGCTGCGCTGTAGCGCCGGGCCCGTGTACACGCCGGCCCGCACGACTACACTCGCTGTATGCCCGCCATCACCCCCAACATCGTCCTCGTCATCGTTCACGACTTGGGGCGCCACCTCGGTTGTTACGGCGTCTCCGCGGTGCACTCGCCGAACCTGTACGCGCTCGCCGCCGACGGCGTGCGCTTCGCGAACAGCTTCTGCACCGCCCCGCAGTGCAGCCCCAGCCGCCCATCGCTCTACACTCGACGTTCACTCCACCCTGCTCGAGCTCGCCCGTGCCCCGGCACTCGGCGATGAGGGTCAACCGATCGAAGGCCGATCGCTCACACCGCTCCTCGACGGCACCGGCGAACCGGTCCCGCAGAACGGTCACCATCCGGACTCCGAACTCTACGACCTCGACGCGGATCCGGCAGAGCTCGTCAACGTGATCGACAAACCGGACCACGCGCAGGCGCGGGACGGGCTGCTGGCAGATCTTGCAGAATGGATGAGCGCCACGGGCGACGCGCTGCTGCGGGAGGAGCCGCGCTGCCCACAGCACGCGCGAGTCGTCGACCGACTACGCAAGGCGCTCGGCTGAGCCGATGCATCGGCCCGCGGCACGTCGTCGCCGGCGCTACGAAATCGAATCCAGATCCTTCACGCCCTGCTCGACGTGCTCGGCCGAGTTGTCGAGCGCGCTCTTCTCCT
>CAZVEF010000138.1:0-6580 GCA_964625715.1 uncultured Spirochaetaceae bacterium
CGACCAGGAGGGGGTTCAGCTGGGCAAGGTGCTCACGAAGCAGGTGCTCGGCGGCAGCGAAATGGGCGAAGTGCTTTCCGCCTACACACGACGGGTCGGCATCCGTTAACTGTCACTGACCTTGCAGGTCGATACCGCGTAACTCGTTCTGTTGGCCGAAGCAAGACGGCCGCGCGTACGACCGACCAGCCGGCAACCCGCAATCGGCCCTGAGCAAACGAGATACCCCTCAAGCGACCTGCAAGGTCGATGACACTTATCAGTGGACAAGCAGTCGGTCGGCCGTGTCCGCAGCTGCCGTCCCCGGGACCGTCCGCCGCGCGCGCTCGAGATAGGCCTGCGCCTCGTCGGGCATCCCCAGCCCGTCGTACGCGATCCCCATCAGGAGCTGCGCAGACTGCACATCCTCCGGATCCTGGTCATCGGCATTCTCGAGGAGCTCGAGGTACCCGATCGCATCCTGGTAGGCGAAGCTCTCGACGAGTAACTGGCCGAGCGCAAGCACGTGATTCGCGAAATACGCCGTCTGCGGGTCGGGACCGTTCTCCTCCAGCAGGTCGAACGCCTGCGCGCTCTTGCCGACGAGCGTGGACGCGTAGCCATAGTAGAACAGCGCCTTACCGTACTCAGCGTCGGTGATCGCGTACTCGTAGGCTTCCTGGAAGACGTCGTAGGCGTCCTGGTAGGCGGCGTCGTTGAGCAGGCCCACGCCTTCGTCGATGAGCTCGTCGACGCTCTCGCCGCCGGCCCAGGTAGGCGCGTTTTGGTTGACCGCTTCGCTCGCCCGCGCACCTCCTGCTGCCGTCTGCTCCTGCTGCTCGTCCTCGCGACCGGTGAGCCGGCCGATCCGGTTGAGCACGAGCCCGGCGATACCCGCCGATTCGGTGCGTCCTGTAGCTTCGATCAGGTCGGACACTTCGTAGGTCCCGCTGCGGGAGAGCTTCACCGTCGTCCGCCCGCTCGTGAGCTCAGCGTAGGAGTCTCCCCTCAACCGGATGTGGTCCGACGGCTCGAGCCCGTCACCGATAAAGAGATCGGCCCACGAGGTACCTTCGCGAACCTCCAGGACGCCGTCCATGTACCCCACGACGATCTCCTGGGCGACGAGCCCCGTTGACGCGAGAAGCGATATCGCGACAAGAAAGACTATCCGTTTCATCTTGGACACCCGCCTCGTGCCCACTATATCACCGGACGAGTCGGATACCCACCCGTGTAGCCCGCTCAGCGACGTGAAACCACGATTCCGAGGACGACGCCGACGACGAGCCCACCAGCGCCGGTGTAGAGGATGCTCCGACGAATCTCGCGCAGCTGCCGGATCTCGTTCACGAGCTCGCCCACGAACCCGTCGGGCGGCTGGATGAGGTTCCCAATGGCGATGAGCTCGCCGGTAATGGGGGCTCGCGCGAATATCAGATAGCCGAGGACGATCCCCACCGCACCGAAGACGACTGCCAGCAGAACTACGTTTCTCATACACCCTCGCTTTCTGCGCCCAACCATACCACACGGTAAGCGAAAACGTATATTGGACCCATGAAGACGCGCGGGACACTCTTCTTTCACGGCTATGGCGTCCGTGGCGGCACCTGGGATACGGTCCGCGCGGCGCTGGGCACGCGTACCGGACCGACTACCGCGCCGGACATCGCAGCGGGGTCGGTTGAGGAGCTGCTGACCCTCGCTCGCGGACGGGCGCGGCGGTTCTCGTTCGAGGCCGACGGTCCGATCCTCGCTGTCGGGCACAGCCTGGGCGGCGTGCTCGCCGCGCTCGTCGCACGCGAGCCGGGGCCGCCCGTGGTGGCCGGGGCCGTGATCATCGCCAGCCCGTACGGCGAGCGGAACGACCTGCCCGGACCGCTCACGCGCTTCCTCCTGCGCCACCAGCTTCTCCCTCCGTGGCTCGTGCGGCCGCGCTTCTTCTCAGATAAGACACCGATCGAGATCCAGAAGGAAGTCTTTGCCAACGCCGTGCTGGAGGCGCCGGCGCTGCGCGAGATCGCAGTGCAGCGTCGGCACTTCCACACCGACCTGTTCACCGAACCGCTGCCCGTTCCGTCGCTGGTGATCGCGAGCGAGGCCGACCGGATCGTGCCCGCAGGCCAGTCCCGCTCGTTCGGCGAGGTCCTCGGGAGCGAGCTCATGATTCTGCCCCGAACCGAACGCGTGGGCCACGACGACTTCTTCGCCTCCCCGCAGGTAGCCTCGCGCGTCGCAGAGGCAATCGAGGATTTCTCACACCGGCTGGGCTGAGGGGGGGGCGATCGTGGAAAACCGGATCGCCGCGGCGCTCCGCCGGGCACGTTCGCGCGACGATTTCATAGATTTGATCAACACCAACTTCCACGCGTGTGGCCTCGCCCCGCCACCGAACACGCTGCTCGACGCCGCCGCGCGCTACCTCACCAACGACACGTTGCGACCGTACCGACCCGATCCGGCAGGGCTGCCGGCGCTCCGCGAGTCGGTCTCGCGCTTCTACGCTCGCGCCGGGGTGGAGGTGCGGCCCGCGGCTGTCATCGCGACCGCCTCCGCGTCCGACAGCTACACGCAGATCTTCCGCGCGGCCGCGATCCCCGGTGACGAGGTGCTCCTACCGCGTCCGGGGTATCCGCTCTTCGAGGAAGTCGCCGCGCGATGCGGACTCGAGCCGCGCTTCTACGAGCTCGATCCCGAGGCAGGGTGGCGTGTCGATCCGGACGAGGTGGCTGCGAGAATCGGCCGACGGACAGCAGCGCTCGTCGTGATCTCGCCCAACAACCCGACCGGTTCGGTCGTCGACTCGTCGGTGTTCGAATCGCTCGGGACCGCGTGTGCCGGTCAAGGCGTCGCGCTCGTTGTGGACGAGGTGTTCAGCGCGTTCCGGTTCGGCGCGTGCCTTCCGCGTGCGGCCGCGCTCTGCCCGGAGACGCTGGTCTACACGATAAACGGCACGAGCAAGCTCGCCGCCTCCCCGGATCTCAAGGTGAGCTGGATCGCCGTGACCGGACCGCAGGCGCGCGTCGCGGAGGCGGTCGAGGCGCTGGAGATCGAGAACGACCTGTACCTCAACGCCTCGCCGATCAACCAGTACGTCGCCGCCGTGCTTCTGGACGAGGAGTCGGCGTTCACCGAACGCGTCGTCGCGGAGGTCGCCCGACGGCGTGGCGTGATGCTCGACGAGCTCGCGCGCCTCGACGCGGCGCACCCGGGGGCGCTCGAGTGGAGCGAGCCGCGCGGCGGGATCCACCTTCCCATCGTGCTGCCCGACCCGCCGCTGGGGCTCGACGACGAGGAGCTCGCCATCGGCCTGCTCGAACGCGAAGCGCTGAGCGTGCACCCGGGGTATCTCTACGGCGTGGAGGAGCCGACGATGCTGATCGCGAGCTACCTCTCGCCGCCAGATGTCATCGTAAAGGGAATTCGTCGGCTGGGGCGGTTTCTCAGCTCTCCCGGTACGAGCTGAGCAGCGCCTCCACGAAGGTGCACGTCTTCTCGAGCGACGGCAGATGCAGCCGCTCGTCGGGCGAATGTGCGTTCTGGACGGTGGGGCCGAAGGAGACCATCTCCATCCCGGGATACTTCGCGCCGATCACCCCGCACTCGAGCCCGGCGTGGATCACCTCGACGATCGGCGCGCTGCCGAACGCGTTCTCGTACGACTCGACCGCCCGGCCGAGAAGCTCGCTCTCCATGTGCGGCTCCCACGGAGGATAGCTCGACTCGTTACGGACGGTCGCGCCAGCGAGTCTGGCGAGCGATTCGAGCTGCCCGACGACTTCGTCGAGCCGGGATCGGTACGAGCTGCGCTGACTCGTCTTGACCTCCACGGTATCGTTCTTCATGCGGATCGTCGCGAAGTTGGTCGACGTCTCGACGAGATCGGGAACGTCGGCGCTCATCCGAAGCACCCCGTGCGGCATCGCAGCGAGGAAGTCGAGCAGCGTGCGCGCGCTCGGCTCTGCGATCGCGTCCGGGCGCGTCGCTGCCGACCGCAGGCTCAGCTGGAGCGACGGCTCGAGCGTCGCGAACTCGGTCGCGAGCGTCGCCTGCGTGGCGGCGACGGTCTCCTCGACGAGTTGCCGATCCGCGGGTTCGAAGGCGATCACGGCGGCTGCGTCGCGCGGGATCGCGTTGTGCGCGCTCCCACCGTGAAGCGAGGCGAGTCGGACCCGGGGTCCGCCGCCTCCCGCGGTTGCGCCGCGCCCCCCGGCCGCGCCGGCCGCGTCGCGTATCGCGCGCAGCGCGCGCACGAGCAGGACGTTCGCGTTCGCGCGGCCGAGGTGGATGTCCACGCCGGAGTGGCCGCCCTGCAGGCCGCCCACCGCGAGCTCACGGACCTCGAGCCCCCCGGGCATCGGCTCCCGGTCAAGGCGCAGCGTGAAGATCGAATCGCGTCCGCCGGCGCAGCCTACGGTGAAGACCCCCTCGTCCTCGCTGTCGAGGTTGAGGAGCTTCGTCCCGGAGAGCCAGCGCTCGCGGAGGTTGCTCGCGCCGGTGAGTCCGGCTTCCTCGTCGACGGTGACCAGGATCTCCAGCGGCGGGTGCGCGGCGTCGCCCGCGGCGACCGCAAGCGCGATCGCGATTGCGATGCCGTTGTCCGCGCCGAGGGTCGTGTCCTGCGCGTGGAGCCACTCGCCGTCGTAGACGAGCGGAATCGGGTCGGTCTCGAAGTTGTGCGTCGAGTCAGGGGTCTTCTCGCAGACCATATCCATGTGCCCCTGAAGGACGACGGTGGGTGCGTGCTCGAGCCCTTCTGTCGGAGGGACGCGGACGAGCACGTTGCGTGCCTCGTCCTGTTCGGCCGCGAAGCCGTGGGCATCGGCCCACTCGAGCAACCACGTCGCGATCTGCTGCGTGCGTCCCGAACAACGCGGAATCCTGTCGATGCGCTCGAAGAGCTCGAGAACCTGATCTGAGGTAATGGGCATGCTATCTCCGAACTTCGAAACGTTCGCCCTTGTCGACGGTGAGGTCGACGAGGACCGTACGCCCGCCGAATCCGTGGACGTTGCACTTCGCGCGCACGAGCACGGTCTTGTGGGCGTCGGGCATTCTAATGCCGCGCTCGCTTCGAGTAAACGGCTGCTCGTTGTCGTGCGGATGGAGCAGCTCTCGCTCACCGTAGACCTCGAGTGTTTCCGGGTGAACCACGTGCCAGAAATCGGCATAGTGATCCCAGCGCTCGTCGTTGTGCTCGACGGTAACATCGAAGCGCCAGGTCCCTTCGGACGTCTCGATAGCGATGACCTTGCAAACTTGGGCCCAGTCAAGGTCGGTCTTCGCCTCGCCCTCCAGGGGCGGCTCCGATTCGGAGGCGGTCTGCGCGGACGCGAGCGTGGCGGCGAAGAACAGCACGGGGGCGAATCCCGCAGTTCTGAATCGGCTCATGCAACGAAAGTACTCATCTCACGGCTCATCGCCCACGAAGCGCTTGAGCGAATGGGGCGAGACGAGTAGTATGCTGGCACGGGGACACTATGAGGAAACACAACTTTTACGCGGGGCCTTCGACACTCCCGCTTCCGGTGCTGGAGGAGCTCCAGCGGCAGATGGTCGACTATCACGGCATGGGCCTGTCGATCGTCGAAACGAGCCACCGCTCGAACGAGTACGACGATGTGCACGAATCGGCCTTGGCCGGCCTGCGCGCGCTCCTCGACGTGCCGGACTCGTACGAGGTCCTGCTCCTCGGCGGCGGTGCGACCATGCAGTTCGGCATGGTGCCCATGAACCTCCTCTCGCCCGACGGTCACGCGGATATCGTGGTCAGCGGTTCGTGGGCGAAGAAAGCGATCGCCGACGTAAAGAAGCTGGGATCGGCGAACGTCCTCTTCGACGGGTCGGACAGCGGCTTCACGACGCTGCCGAACGCCTCGGAGGTCCGGCCCTCGAAGGGCGCCTCCTACGTCCACATCACGACCAACGAGACGATCGGCGGAGTGCAGTGGAAGGAGTTCCCGCAGACCGGTGACGTGCCGCTCGTCGCCGACATGTCAAGCGATATCATGAGCCGCAGGATCGATATCTCACAGTTCGGGCTCATCTACGCCGGTGCACAGAAGAACCTGGGGCCGGCCGGGGTCACGGTCGTTATCATCCGCAAGGACCTTCTGGAGCGCATCCCCGAGACGCTTCCGGCGTATCTGGACTTCCGCACACACGCGCAGAAGAAGTCGCTCTACAACACGCCGCCGGTCTTCTCGATATACGCGCTGAGCCTCGTGATGAACTGGATCACCGGCGAAGGCGGGCTGGATGCCATCGCCAAGCGCAACGTGAGCAAGGCGGCGAGTCTCTACCGGATCATCGACTCGAGCCCCGAGTTCTTCCGCTGCCCAGTTGACACGCGCTTCCGCAGCGACATGAACGTGGTCTTCCGGCTTCCAGATGAGGAGCTCGAAAAGCGGTTCATCGACGAGGCGGCGGACAATGACATGATCGGGCTCAAGGGCCATCGTAGCGTGGGCGGGATTCGCGCGTCACTCTATAATGCGTTACCGCTTGAGAGCGTGCAGGCGCTGACGGAGTTCATGCGCGACTTCGAGACGCGTTTCGGCTAAACTGTCACCGACCTTGCAGATATGAAGCAGGACAG
>CAZVEF010000139.1:0-6528 GCA_964625715.1 uncultured Spirochaetaceae bacterium
TCGCGCTCACGCCGCAGTACTTCTCCTGCGAGAGGTTCACCGCCTTCTCGATCTTGCCGCGATCGAGCTCGGAGCCGGTGAAGAGGTACCGGACCGTGATGTCCGTGTAGACCTTGGGATGCTCGTCGGTCGTCTCCGCGTCGATCTCGATCACGAAGCTGTCGTACGGCATCTTCATCTTCTTCAGGATGCTCGCGACGTCCATGCCGGTGCATCCGGCGAGTCCTGAGAGGACGAGCGCCTTCGGCCGGGGACCGCGGTCCTTACCGCCTACCGATTCATCGGCGTCGACGGTGAACCGGTGGCCCTGCAGCTCTACGTCGAACGCGAGGTCTTCGGTGTTCTCTGCGCGTGTTATGTAGCTCATTGCTTCTCCTGAGGGCCGAAGGCCCGTGTGCGCTACTTGAGCGCGCGCTCGACCTCCGGCTGGTTGAAGCCTACGATGATCCTGCCGTTGATGTCGATCACGGGGACGCCCATCTGACCCGACTTACGGACCATCTCGTCCGCCCGCCGCTGATCACGCGATACATCGTACTCGTTGAACGGAACCCGTCGTTCCCTGAAGAAACTCTTCGCCTTCTTGCAGTAGGTGCACGACGGTGTGGTGTAGAGATGTATGGCCATACGTCCTCCTCAGATTATATAGCGAAACTAATATGTAGGAAGACTCGCGTCAAGCGCGACGGGCGCCGCGCTATACGGGTTTTCGGGACCCGATCTGCTCGCGTTCGAACATGTTCTCGAGCCGCGTACGGATCGTGTTGAGATGGTCGTGGCTCTTGACGTTGAACTCGCTCATGACTTCCTGGTCGAACTGGTTGAAGTCGAACTCCCGGTGCTTCGGGTCGGAGAGAACGTTCGCGATGTAGACCGTATACACGACGTCGCGGTGCTCCGGCGGGCAGTCCGAGGGGTGGTGGTGGTACTCGATCGCGTGCACGAGCGCGTCGGGGAAGTTCCACTTGCGTGCGATGCGCCCGCCGATCTCGGCGTGGTTCAGGCCGCTCGAGAGGTCCTCGAAGAGCTCGGCAGGAATGCCCTTATCGAGGCAGAACTGCTCGATGCGGCTGATCATCTCCGGGTGCGTCGATGAGAAGATGATCTTTCCCATGTCGTGGAGGATACCGCCGGCGTAGACGTCGTCGAGGATCTCGCGCTTCTTCGTCACGCTTCTGGCAAGGTTGTACGCGTAGAAGGCCGTGCGGTACGAGTGCTCCCAGAGCGATTTGGTCTCCGGAGTCTCGGAACCGAGCACCTGCTGCGCCCCGTACTGGTAGAGCAGGTTCTTGAGGCCCCGCAGGCCGACGAGCTTCACCGCCTCCACGATGTTATCCACGCGCTTGGGAAGCATGTACGCGGCCGAGTTGACGATCTTGAGCATGTCGGCCGTCAACGCGGGGTCGGTGCTGACCATGCGCGCGATCTCCGACAGCTCGGCCTCCGGCTCCGCGATCTTCTTCTGGAGCGTCACGATGTTTTCCGGGAAGCGCGGCAGGCTGTCGATCTCTTCGACGAGCTTCTCGCTGATCATGTCCAGGTTGTCCGCCTTCACCTGGTCCATCGGGATCACCACACGCGCGATCGTCTCACCGTTGCGGGTATCGATGTCGAAGGCATCCTCGTCGAGCCCGATCTTCTTGAGCATCAGGACGAGGATAACGATTCCCAGTCCCGCACCCTCCGAGTCGTCGATGACGGTGGTAAGCGCCTCTTCGAGCGAATCGAACGCGCGCGACCGTGCGATCCGGTCGAAGACGCGAAACTGTTCGCGCTTGGTGATCTCCGTGTTGTTGGCGACGTAGAGGTTGAGGCGTCCCCCCTTCGTGTGGAAGATGATCTTGATGTAGAGCCCCGCCTCTTTCTGCATCTCGAGAAAGTGGTTGATGTTGTCGAGGGTCTCCTGCTTGAAGTTGCGCATGCCCTCTTCGTACTCGGGCTCGTTCGTAAGGCTGAGGCCTTTCTCCTGGAAGTAGACGCGCTTGGTGTTCGCCTTCTTCGCGTTTACCGCGAGCTCGCGGAGGCAGTAGGCGAGGGGGTCCTTGAGCCGCTCCTGACCCAGTTCCTTCAGGAAGACGCCGAGGATCTCCTCGAGGTAGACCTCGGTTTCGTGGGGCAGCGTGAACGATTTAACCGTGAGCGGAATCGAGCTGCGCGCTGCCTCAAGTACCTTCGCTTCGTCGACCTGTTTCGCCATGCAACCGCCCTTTGGGAGAGTCCCGTAACAAGTATAGTTTGAGTAACCTACCTGTCAAGGAAACCCCTATCCGTTTCCGAATTCCTTCACCACGCGCGCCATCTGCCGCAGCCGCTCCTCGACGAGCGCGTTCAGCGTGCCCGCCGGGTAGTGGCCCTCGGCATCGCGGATGCCGGCTTCCATCCCGGTGAGCATCTCCATACCTTCGTCGATCGTCTCCACCGCGTAGATATGGAACTGGCCTTCGGCAACGGCTCGCTGAAGCTCCGGGGTGAGGACGAGGTTGGGGATGTTCTTCCGCGGGATGATCACGCCCTGCTTCCCGGTGAGCTCGATCTTCCTGCAGACCTCGTAGAAACCCTCGATCTTCTCGCTGATCCCGCCCACCGGCTGGATCTGCCCCATCTGGTTCACCGACCCGGTTACCGCGATGTCCTGGCGCAGCGGCACGTTCGCGATCGCGCTCAGGATGACGTATATCTCGGTCGACGAAGCGCTGTCGCCGTCGACCTCTACGTAGCTCTGCTCGAAGGCGACGCTCGCGCTGATGCTGACCGGGAAGTCGGTCGCGTAGGTCGATTCGAGGAAGCCCTGCAGAATGTAGACGCCCTTGTCGTGGATCTCGCCCGACAGGCCGGACTCGCGCTCGATGTTGATGATCCCGTCGTCGCCCGGGGCCACCCGGGCGGTGATGAGCATAGGCCGGGCGAAGCTGTAGTAGCCGCGGTCGAGCACGGCGAGGCCGTTGATCCGCCCGACCGCCCGATCGCTCACCGCGATGAGCAGTTCGCCGGAGAGGATCTGCTCGTCGATCTTCTCCTCGGGAAGGTCGTAGAGGAACTTGCGTTCGGCGAGCGCCCGCTCGACATCGGTACGGCTGATGGTGGTGTGGTGTTCGCGCGACGCCCAGTAGTCGGCCTCCCGAATGAGATCCGCGATACGGGAGAACTGCGTGGACAGCCGGTCGCGGAACTCGCTCAGCCGCACCCCGTACTCGGCGATCGCTCCCATCCCGTCGTGGTCGAGCTCGCGCAGGCCTTCGTCGCGACAGATCATGCGCATGAAGCCGATGTATTCGCGCATGCTGTGCTCGGTACGCAGCATGACCGAGTCGAACTCCGCGGGGACCTTGAACAGCTTCTGAAACTCCTCGTCGAGGCTGTAGAGGTAGTCGTAGATGTGCTCGTTGCCCATGATGATCACCTTCACGGAGATCTCGACCGGTTCGGGCTTCAGCGACGGTCCCGGGTTCATCGGGTTCGGCAGCGGCCTGATCTCGGTCGTTCCGTCCTGGAGCGCGCGCTTGAGGCTGTTCCAGGCGTCCTCCTCGGTGAGGATGTCTTCGGCGCGCAGCACCAGGAACCCTCCCGACGCCTGCAGGAGCGAGCCCGCGCGCAGCTGCATGAAGGTGCTCGTCCGCTCGCCGGAGGGGTCTCCCACCGTCTCCTGCGTGCCGAAGAGCTTCTGGTAGTCGGGATGGCTCTCGTGGACGACCGGCACGCCCTTGGTGTCCGCGTTGTCGACGACCACGTTCACACCGTAGCGCCATAACGGGGCCGGCTCGGCGTCCTCGTCGTTCTCGTCGGGGGTGCGGAACCACTGGAGATTCTGCAACGCGTCCTCGAGCAGGTCGTCGAGGTAGTGGTGGACCCGGGCGTCGGGGAAGTCGATCCGCAGCCGCGCCACTTCGGCCTCAAGCTGGGGCCGCACGAGGTCCATCTGCAGCGCACGGAGGCTTTCTTCGACGTTCAGTCGCTCGTTGCGGAGATTCTGGAAGATCTCCTTCATCTCGTCCATGAAGGTGTAGTACTTCTCGCGGATTTCGCTCCAGACCTGCTCCTCGATCTGTCCCTTTGTGACGAGGTGCTGCAGCTCGTCGAAGGTCGCGCTCTCGCCCTCGTAGATGGGAGCGATATCGGCACGCTGGTCGTCCTCCTCGTCCACCTGGATGATCTCGAAGCCTTCCTGTTGAAGCTTCTGCTCGAACTCGGTAACCTTCTGCGTTTCGCGTCCTTCGGCCTGCATGACGATCCGATCGCGCTGATCCTTGTAGCTCGGGTCGACGAACAACGCGTTGACGATCTGGCGAAAACGGTCGATGAGGTCGACGACCGCGCCGCGAAAGCGGCGCGCCTCCCCCGGGTCGAAGTAGAGCGCGCGCGGACGGTCGGGTTGCGTGAAGTTGTGGACGAAGGCGATGTCGCGCAGTCGAGACTTGCGAGGCCGAAAACCCTTGAGGATCTTCATGATCGCGGTGCGCTTGCCTGTCCCGGCGATGCCGGTCGCGAAGATGTTGTATCCCTTGCCTTCTATGTCGATCGCCAGGCGCAGCGCGCGCAGCGCCCGCGGCTGGCCGATGATGTCGAAGTGTTCCGAGCCATCATCCAGAGTCCTGATGTCCTCGGCGGTAATCGAAAAGCCGACGTCTTCGGCCGGCAGCTCCTTTTCCTTGTTCTTCAGGACGCTGGCTCGAGCCGTTGTCTCACTGGTCGAGAGGGACGAAGATGGGTGAGCCATAGCGTAAGTATACCGAGCGAGCACCCCGGAGGACAGGGTGCGGTTTCGCGCGTAGCTGCTACCAGCCGAGGACCGGCGTCTGTGTGGTCACGTCCAGAGCGTGCCGACCGCGCCGCATCACGGGTGGTGTACACGCGCGCGTCCCGTGCGTAAGGTGAGGCATGAAGCTTCACGAACTCGACGCGCATCTGCGCGAGCTCCTGCGGCTCGACGAGTACGAGCGGACCGACGTCTCGTGGAACGGCGTCCAGATCGAGTGCAGCGACAAGGAGATCCGCCGGGTCGCCGTCGCGGTCGACGCCGCCGCAGAGACCGTCGCTCGCGCCGCCGACTGGAACGCGGACCTGCTGTTCGTGCACCACGGCCTCTTCTGGGGCCGGGCGCAGCGCGTTACCGGCATCCACTACCGCAGGCTGCAGTCGTTCCTCGCGAACGACATCGGCCTGTACGCGGTGCATCTTCCCCTCGACGCGCACGAGACGCTCGGCAACAACGCGGTGATGGCCGAGAAGCTCGGCCTCGTGAATCGGCGTCCGTTCGGCGACTACAAGGGCACGACGATCGGCTGGGCGGGCGAGCTGCCCGAACCCATGACCACCGAGGAGGTCGCGCGCGCTCTCTTCGGTACGACCGACGACCTGCTGGGTCTGCTGCCCTTCGGCCCGGAGAGGAATCGCTCGGTGGGCATCATCTCGGGAGGCGCGCCGCGCGAGGTCACGCAGGCGATCGACGAGGGCCTCGATCTCTTCCTGACCGGCGACGCCTCGCACGAGATCTACCATTATTGTCTGGAAGCCGGAATCAACAGTATGTTCGGTGGACACTACCGAACCGAGACGTGGGGCGTGCAGGCTGTCGCGCGGCATATGCGCGACGAGCTCGAGCTGGAGACGACCTTCATCGACGTTCCCACGGGATTGTGAGGCCAGTACCATGAAACGTTCGTCGGGCGAGCTGAAGCGCCTGCTCGCGCCCTTCATTCTCACCGCGATTGTTATCGTGGTCGACCAGGTGACGAAAGCGATCATCGTCGCGAACGTCGAGCGGCTGGAGGCCGGCGGGCCGATGATCGAGGTCATCGGCGATTTCTTCCGGATCATCCACGTGCGCAACCTGGGGATCACGTTCAGCATCGGCAGCGGCCTCGGACCGCAGCTGCGGCGGATCCTGTTCATCGTCACGCCGGCGGTGGTGATCGCCGGGCTGCTCGTCTACTACTTCCGCACCGACGAGTTCACGCGCTTGCAGCGCTGGGCGATCGCCGGTATCGTGGCCGGCGGCGTGGGGAACCTGATCGACCGCGTCTTCCGGCCCGAGGGCGTGGTCGACTTCCTCGACGTACGCTTCTACGGCCTCTTCGGGCTCGAGCGGTGGCCCACCTTCAACGTCGCGGACTCGAGCGTCGTCGTCTGTGGTATCCTGCTCATCATCAGTGTGCTCCTTCAGAAGGAGCACGGGAGTGAAACCCATGAACAAGAAGGTTAATACCGTCCTCTTCATGCTCGGCGCGACGGTCGTCAACGTGATCATGATGATCGTGATCTTCCTCGCGCTGATGCTGCTGTACGCGTGGGTCGTCCCCGGCGGCTTCTCGACGCAGGCGGGCCAGATCGTCGGCATCGTGATCTTCCTCGGATCGATCGGCCTGACGTACTTCCTGTACCACCGGCTCATCAAGTGGATCTCGAACAAGTGGAACCTGGACGAGTACTTCGCGCCCATCTTCAACCGCGGGCGCGGGGGTTCGCAGGGCGGGGGACAGAGCGGGGGAAACGGAAGCGGCAACGAGAACTGAGTCGGCCGCGGAGACAGCT
>CAZVEF010000140.1:0-6512 GCA_964625715.1 uncultured Spirochaetaceae bacterium
GCCGTCTGATGTGAACTGCGATACCGCCCTGCATTCCGACGAGTGTAGCCGAAGCGTTCCGACGGGCCAAGCGCAAGTGGTCGCGAACGCGGTAGACACAGCGGCCGGCGCTCGACGCAGTGCCGTCGCGGGGATATACTCCAAGCGCGGAGGAGGGTACCATGAAGAGAATCGGCGCGGTAGTTCTGGTGCTTGTGCTTGCCGGCGCGCTGTTCGCGATCGAGCCCGGTGACACGCTCGCCGTGTCGGTTCGCGAGGGCGAGCTCAGATCGGCCCCCGGGTTTCTCAGCACGATCGAAGAACGCCTGCCCTACGGTGAGTCGCTCACGGCGCTCGGCGTTCGCGGCGACTGGGTCCGGGTCGAGTCGAACGGTAGCGAAGGCTGGCTGCACTCCACGGCGGTTCTGCCGCCGAAGGAGATGAACCTCACCGGCTCGGCCTCAGAAGACACCGGCACCACCTCGCGCGAGATCGCACTCGCCGGCCGCGGATTCAACGAGCAGGTCGAGCAGGAGTACCAGGAGCAACAGGAGCTCGATTTCGGCGGCGTGGACGAAATGGAGACGCTGTTGCTTCCCCCGGCCGAGCTCGGTGACTTCCTCGCCGCGATCGGTGCACAGATCCTCGAGGAGGGCGAGTAGATGAACACGATACGCACCAGGTTGACCGGCCGTCTCGCGCGTTCCGGGCGTGGCGGGCGCTTGCTCGCTCTCGTTCTCTTCGTGCTCGCCGGAACCATCGTGCTCGGCGGCTGCGCGGCGCTTCAATCCGCTACCGAAGGGCTCGGCGACCTCGGGATGGCGACCGGGCCGTCGCAGGGGGCGGAACTCGCTCGGACCGGTCTCAAGACGCTCAGCGACGTCGCCGACGCTACCTCGAGCCCGTTCACCCCGGAGCAGGAGTACTACCTAGGCCGCTCGGTGGCCGCGACGATCCTTGATCAGTACGAGCGGTACGACGACCCGGCGGTGACCTTCTACGTGAACCGCCTCGGCCAGTCGCTGGCGATCGCGTCGCCGCGGCCGCAGCTCTACCACGGCTACACCTTCCTCGTCCTCGACACCGAGGAGGTCAACGCCTTCGCGACGCCCGGCGGCCATATCTTCATCAGCCGCGGGATGCTCGGGCTCACGAGGAGCGAAGACGAGCTGGCGGCGGTCCTCGCGCACGAGATAGGGCACGTGGCGCTGCGGCACGGGCTCGGCAGCATCCGGACCGCGCGCGTCATCTCGGCGGTGCAGGACGGCATGTTCGATGCGCTCACGACGGTCACCGACGAGCAGCTCGAAGAGGTCACGGCGGTCTTCTCCGACACGACCGGCGACGTGGTCGACACGCTCGTAACGCGCGGCTACTCCGGCGGTACCGAGCGGCAGGCGGACGCCGAAGCGGTGAAGATCCTGATGAATGTGGGCTACGACCCCTATGCGCTCGTGCGCGTGCTCGAACGGATGGACGAAGCGCAGAAGGCCCAGTACGAAGGCTCTGCGGAGCGACGCGGATTCTCCAAGACGCATCCGCGACCCCGGTCGCGCATCTTCGATCTCGAGAAGACCGATCTGCGAAACACGCCCGAAGGCGGCAGTATCGACGAGGCCGTCGCTGCGCGGCGATACGAGGAGGCCGTCGCAGCCGGACGGTGATCTCGCCGCAATCCGTTGCCGCGCAACCGAGCCGTCCGAAGAAGGCATCATGCGAGGCGCGATGCTCGCCGGCGCGTAGCCGGGCGCGGCCGGGCCAAGGAGGAGACAATGACGCGCGCTTCAGGATCGTTCTCGACGAAGCACATCCGGGCGATGGTCGTGGGGCTGGCCTCCGCGGCGGTCGGCGTGGCGCTCCTGCTGACCGGCGTCCTCGACGGACCCGAGCGAGCGACCTGGGACTGGCGTGTCAGGACGCTCGCCGCGCCGACCGAGGCGACCGACCGCGTGGTACTCGTGCTCGTCGACCAGGAGAGCCTCGAGCTGATGAGCAGTCAGAACGGCATCGACTGGCCCTGGCCGCGAAGCCTCTACGGGTACATGCTCGAGTTCTTTCAGCACGCCGACGCGGCGTCGGTTACCTTCGACATCATCCTCGAGGACGAGGGGCAGTTCGGCGTCGACGACGACCGGCAGATGTTCGCAGCCGCCCGGCGGTACGGCCGCACGATCTACGGCGCGGAGCTCCTCGCGCGCGGCGGGGAGAGCATCGAGCCCTGGCCGCCGTACATCGACCGGCCGCAGCTGTCGGTCGAGAACGTTCCGGGGTTCATCAGGCGGCGCTTCACGTTCGCGCAGGCGTCCTTCCCGCACCAGGACGTGATACCGGCGAACGCGACGCTCGCCTTCGTCAACCAGGAGAACGACGACGACGGCGTTTTCCGGCGCTACCGGCTGCTCAGCTACCACGCCGACCAGCCCGTTCCGTCGCTCGCCTCCGCGCCGCTCGTCGTGGCCGGCGACGACGCGCTCACCTACCGTTTCGAAGGCGACGCCGTCTTCGTGGGAGACACGCGGGTCCCGCTCGACGCAGACGGCAACGTACTGCTGCGCTACACGACGCCCGGCGAGACCGACCCGGAGACCGGCGCGCGCACCGGCTACCTCCATGAGAACTTCCCGGCCTTCGACGTCGTCGTCTCCGGGTTCAACCTGGCCTCCGGTGGCGAGCCCACCGTCGATGCGGAGTCGTTCGCCGGGAAGCACGTCTTCGTGGGCCTGAGCGCCTCCGGGCTGCTCGATCTGCGGCCCACACCGCTCGACCCGCGCGCCCCCGGGGTATCCGTGCACGCGACGATGCTCGACAACCTGCTCGCCGGCGACTTCCTCCGCGACCTGCCGACCGTGGCGGCGGTCGTGCTGATCGTCGCCCTCACCCTCTCCGCCGTCTTTGCCGCGACGTACGCGCAGCGCACCGTCAGCGAGGTGTTGTGCATCGTCGGGTTTCTCGCGCTGATCGTGGGGCTCGCGTTCGGAGGGTACCTCGTCGACGTCTGGGTGCCCATGGTCGTGCCGCTGGTCACCGTCTTCTTCGGTCTCGCCGCGGCGAACGTCGCGAACTACGCGACCGAGGGTGCGCAGAAGCGGTTCATCCGCGGCGCCTTCGGCCAGTACCTCAGTCCCGCGGTCATCTCCGAACTCGAGAGCGATCCGAAGAAGCTGCGGCTCGGCGGCGAGAAGCGCGAGCTTACCATGTTCTTCTCCGACATCCAGGGGTTCACGACGCTCTCCGAAGGGTTGCAGCCGGAGCAACTGTCGGGCTTTCTCAACCACTACCTTACCGAGCTCGTGGACATCATTCAGGACGAGGGCGGTACGATCGACAAGTTCGAAGGCGACGCGATAATCGCGTTCTGGAACGCGCCGCTCGAACTCGACGACCATCCAATCCGCGCCGTTCGGGCGGCACTCGCGTGTCAGAAGCGGCTCTCCGAGCTTCGCGCCGACTACGCGAGACCGGTTACCGGCGTGGTTGCCGACGGCGAGATTCCCGGCGTGGGGCGAGAGATCCACACGCGGATCGGGCTGAACACCGCCGAGGTCTCGGTGGGCAACTTCGGAAGCCGCACGCGCTTCGACTACACCGCGCTCGGCGACGGTATGAATCTCGCGGCCCGGCTGGAGGGAGCGAACAAGGTGTTCGGTACCTACGCGATGATCTCGCACGCCACGCGCGAGCGGACGGGCGACACGTTCCCGGTCCGCGAGCTCGGTCGGATCGCCGTCGTCGGGCGCCTCGAGCCGGTCACCGTGTACGAGCCCATGCTCTCACCCGATTACGCGGCGCGGCGGGCGGTCCTCGAGACCTACGACCGAGCGCTGCGGCTCTGGTACAACAACCGTGTTCAGGAAGCACGCGATCTGTTCGCCTCCATCGCCAACGACGACGTCGTCGCCTCCAGGATGGTAGATCAATGCGACACGTGGCTCGCCGTCGACCCGTCGGAGCGCGCCTCGTGGACCGGCGTGACCTCGCTCACCGAGAAGTAGGGGTGGCAGCCGACGCGCGCTCACCTCACGACGGCGCGAAGACCTCGACCCGGTCGCGTCCGAGTCGCTTCGCCTCGTAGAGCGCGCGGTCGGCCTTGTCGAGCACCGCGTCGACGGTCTCCGCCGGTTCGGGTGCCTCGCTGACGACGCCCACGCTGACCGACAGGTGCTTCTCGGTGCCCGCAACGATGATCTCGCTCACGCGAGCGCGGAGCCGCTCGGCGATCGTCGTGGCGTCGGCGGCATCGGTGTTCGGGAGGACGGCCGCGAACTCCTCGCCCCCGTAACGACCGATGATGTCGCTGCGGCGCAGCACTTCGCGTGCGGCGCCTGCGGCGAGACGGATCGCCTCGTCGCCACGGCCGTGGCCGTACTCGTCGTTGAACGCCTTGAAGTGGTCGAGATCCGCCATGATGACGCTGATGTGCTGGTCGTTGCGCTTCGCCTGCTCGAGCGCGTGCTCGGCCTGGACGAAGAAGGCGCGGCGGGTGGCGATGCCGGTCAGGCTGTCGGTCATCGCGAGCTCGCGCGTCTGCTCGTACAGCCGCGCGTTCTGGATCGCGACGGCGACGTGGTCGCCGAGCGCGGTCGCGAGGCGGACGTGTTTGGAGGTGAAGAAACCGGGCGTCACGCTGTCGAGTGCGAGTAGGCCGATTACCTCGCCGTGGACGATGAGCGGCACGCCCAGCCACGATCGGATTTCGGTGCCCGAGATGTTGGCAAACCTGCGAAATTCCTCCGCGACATCGTCCACAACCGTCGCGTTTCGCGTTTCGATCGCGCGGCTGTGCGGATTGGCGCCGGGGCAGGGGATGCGCAGCCCGCGAACTGCGTCGAGGTCGTCCCATCCGTTACCGCCGATCACCTCGAGCGCGTCTTCGCGCAGCAGCAGGACGCTCGCCGTGTCGTAGGGTACAACGTTCAGCGCCTGGTCGAGGACGAGCTGCACCGTCTGCTCGACTTCGAGCGTGCTCGCGACGATCGCGCCGGCCATGCGCAGCGTTTCCGCCTCCTGGGCCTGCTCCTCCGCCTCGGTCTTCGCTCGCTCGAGCGCCTCTTCGGTTACGCGGCGCTCGGTGATGTCGACGTCGGCACCCAGGAAGAACTCGGGGTGACCATCCTCGTCCCACGTGACCACGTGCCCGGCGTTGACGATCCATCGCCAGCTGCCCGTGGCGCTGCGGATGCGGTAGACGGTGCGGTAGACCGTCCGTTCGCCGGAGAGGACCTCCTCGTACTGGCGCATCGCGGTGGGCAGGTCGTCGGGGTGGATGACGCTCTGCCAGAACGCTTCGCTGAGCTGCTCGTCACGGTAGCCGAGGTCACGCCAGATGTAGTTCGGGTAGCTCTCACCGGTCTTGAGATTGCGGATGAATACGCCCAGCTCGGCGAGGGTCTCGCGGATCGCCGGTGTGGTGATGAGCTGTCGGATCGATTCGCGATAGCTGTCGCTATCGCCGCGGTTGCTGCTCGTCATGCCTCCCCGAATCTCCGGTTCGGTTTCAGTGTAGCGGGAATCGGGACGCGCCGCCACGCCCCGGCTACTCGTCGGTACAGAGCGGCTCCTCGAATTCGGCCGCCCGAACATCGTATCGAGCCGTCAATTCCCGGGTGATCGGGCCCGGCTTGCCCGTGCCGATCGGCTGCTCGTCGATGCGGACGATCGGAACGACTCCCCGGCTCGCGGAGGTGAGAAAAGCCTCGCGCGCGGCACGCGCCTCGCTGAGGCCGGGTGCGTCGAGCCGTACCGGGATCACGCCGGGCGCGACTTCGAGCACGATCGAGCGCGCGATTCCGCGGAGGACCCCTTCGCCCGCCGTGCGCACCTCTACCGCGTCGCGGTCGCCGGCATCCGGCCTGGTTGTCCGCGGCACGACCGCGTAGAAGTTGCTGCTCGCCCCCTCGAGGATTCGTTCTTCGTCGTCGAGCAGGAGCCACTCGTAGGGGGCGTCGTCGCGGCGGCCGTCCCGGTTCGCGTCGCCCAGGTGAGCGCGGTCGGCGAGCCAGCTCGTCTGCTTTGCGCGCGGGCTCGCCCGCGCGGCGCGCGGCGCGGTCCGGCACGCGACGCCGTGCGCGCGCACCTCAGGAGACGGCCCGGCGAACGGTTCTGCCGTAACCGTGAGTGCGGGTTCGCCGGCGGCGGTGCGATCGTCCGGGTACG
Source organism: uncultured Spirochaetaceae bacterium (assembly GCA_964625715.1). GTDB lineage: Bacteria > Spirochaetota > Spirochaetia > DSM-27196 > SLST01 > SLST01. The sequence continues at coordinate 6,133 of CAZVEF010000140.1, forward strand.
CGACGATGCGCAGGCGTGCGCCGCGGAATCCCGCCTCGCGGAGGACCTCGCAGAGCTGCGAGCGCACCAGGTCGCGGTCGAGCGCGAGATCGAAGCCGAGCCGTGCGGCCGAGTCCTCGAGCCGGTCGAAGTGGTCGCTGAGGCGGATTACCCGGAAGTCGTGCCACGTGCCGAACGCGGCGTAGACCCCGCCCTGATGTTCGCCCGCCGCGGCCTCGGCGAGGTCCGCGGGCGCCGGCTCGACGCGCTCGACCAGCCGATGTCCGCGCGCCGCGATACGACGGACGACGCAGCTCATCACCCGTCGGCCGCCTCGTCGTCGCCAGCCGGCGGCTCGACGACGCGTATCCCCAGCTCCTCGAGCTGAGCCTCGTCGACGG
>CAZVEF010000141.1:0-3870 GCA_964625715.1 uncultured Spirochaetaceae bacterium
CGGGTCGAGGATCAACGCGCGGGCGATGCCGATGCGCTGGCGCTGGCCACCGGAAAACTGATGCGGGTAGCGGTCCATGTAGCCGGCGCGGATGCCGGTCTTCTCGAGGAGCTCGGCGGCCATGTCGCGCTGCCGCTGCTGCGAGAGCCGAGCGTTGTAGCGAAGCGGTTCGGCTACGATCTCGAAAATCGTCATCCGCGGATCGAGCGACGCCATAGGGTCCTGGAAGATCATCTGTACTTTGCGCCTCAGGTCCGCAGTGCGCTCCTTGTCGGCGCGGCGCAGCCGCAATTCCTCGTCCACCGACTCGCCGGTGAAGATGATCTCGCCGTCGGTAGGTTCCACGAGCCGCGGAATGCATCGACCGAGCGTGGTCTTCCCGCACCCCGACTCCCCGACGATCCCGAGCGTCTCGCCCTTGGCAAGGTGGAAGCTGACTTCGTCTACCGCTCGCACATGACCTACCGTTCGTCGAAAGACACCGCGTTGAATGGGGAAGAACTTCTTGAGGCCGGTCACCTTCAGTATCGTGTTCTGCTTCTCCATGGTGCCTCAGGTGTAGACGATGCGCTTGTCCACGACGGCAAGCAGAATGTCCGAGATGAGTGACCCGATGATCGTGAGCGTGCTGAGAATGAGGATCAGCGCGCCCGAGACGTAGCTATCCTGCGCCTGCAGCGATCGCAGGAAGACCTGCCCGATCGTGGGAAGGTTCATCACGATCGCCGTGATCGTCTCGCCGGAGATGAGCGCAGGCAGGACCCATCCGATCGTGGAGATCACCGGGATCATCGCGATCTTCAGAATGTGTTTCCAGATCACCACCCGCTCGGGCATGCCCTTGGCGCGGGCTGTGAGAACGTAGAGCTTCCCCAGCTCGTCGAGCACCATGCCACGCAGGACGCGAACCAGTCCCGCCATGCTGCTCATGCCCACGACGATCACGGGGATGATCAGGTGCTGCGCAAGGTCCAGCAGTTTTGCAGTGCTCATCGGAGCGCCGATGAACTCCTCGGACATCAATCCGCCAATGCCCCACCCGAGCGTGTTGTAGGCGAAGAGCATCAGTATGAGCGCGAGCAGGAAGTTGGGGATCGCCATCCCCAGGAACGCGATGAAGGTGGTTGAGTAGTCGAAGACGGTGTACTTCTTGACCGCCGAGTAGATGCCAATCGGTATGGAGAGGACCCAGGTGAACACCATCGAGAGCGCGGTGATCAGAAGTGTGGTGGGCAACCGATCGCGGATGATCTCGGTCACCTCCCGCTGGCTGATGATCGAGATGCCGAAGTCGCCGTCAAAGATGATGTTGCCCATCCAGATGAAATAGCGGGTGATCACCGGCTCGTCGAGACCGTAGATCTCCCGTCGGGCCTCCACGATCTGTGCGGCGTTGGGGTTGCCCGTGCGGCGCAGCTTCTGCTCCTCGGTGGTGAAGATGTCACCCGGCGGCAACTCGATCACGATGAACGCCACGATCGAGATGAGAAGCAACATCGGTATGAGGTAGGTTAGCCTACGGATTATGTATGCCCACATTGATCAGCTGTACGGATCCGCGGCGTCGCGCAATCCGTCTCCTATGAAGTTGTAGAGAAGCACGATGACTACCACGAAGGCGCCTGGAATCAGAAGCCATGGGTAGAGAGTTACGTCCTGTATGTTCTGTGCCTGCTTGATGAGCACGCCGAGACTCACGACAGGCGGCTGCAGGCCGATGCCGAGGAAGCTCAGCGCCGTTTCGCCGAGAATCATCGCGGGAACCGAGAGCGTGAGCGAGACGAGCACGTAGCTCAGGAAATTGGGGATGAGATGCTTCGCAATAATTGCGGACAAGGGTGCGTTGAAGCCCACCGCCGCGAGCACGAAGTCCTCCTTCCGCAGGCTCAGGAACTTGCCTCTGACCGTCCGCGCCAGGCCGGTCCAGCCGATGAGCGAGATGATGATCGTGATCATGAAATAGATAGTAATCGGGCTCCAGTTCCGTGGGACGGAAGCGGCGAGCGCCATCCAGAGCGGAATCGTCGGGATCGACAGGATCACGTCGATCGAACGCTGGATCAGGCCGTCCAGCCAACCGCCCTGGAGACCGGAGATCCCGCCGAGGATGAGGCCGAGGATGGTGCTGAGCAAGACACCCACGAGCCCGATCGTCATGGAGACGCGGGTCGCGTGGAGCGTCCTCGAGAAGAGATCGCGGCCGAGCTCGTCCGTGCCGAAGAGAAAGACTCCCTGATCGCCATCCACTCCGAAGAGATGGAGCCTCCCGGGGACAAGGCTCAGGATGCGGTACGAGTCACCCCGGACAAAGAACCGCAGACTGCGTCGATCCGACGTGTCGACGACGGTCTCGCGCTTCCAGGTCTCCGCGTCGAGCTCCTGGGTGAAGCCGTAGACGAAGGGGCGAAGGTGGAATCGACCTTCCTCGTCGAAGAATCGGATCCTGGAGGGTGGGAGATTCTGGTTCTCGAAGACGTGCCGTGGCGAGTACGGGGCGAAGAACTCCGGAAAGAGCACACAGGTGACGACGAGAAAGAGCAGGATCCAGAGGCTCACCGTTGCGAGCCTGTGCGATCGGAACTTCCGCCGGAAAAGGTACCACTGCGTCTCCCGCTTGGCGTCCTGCTGCGTTTCCTTCCTGCGAAGGGGTAGTATGTCTCCAAGGCTTCTCACTCGTATTCCCTCTGCTGAGATCTCATCATCGCCCGGCTCGTCGCCCCGGTCAACGACAGGAATCGGGCTGATTTTTGCCGTTCCATAGATCGCGGGCTCCCTGCGGACTATCCGGGCAACCCGAAGAACCTGATCGCGTTTTGCGAGAGCCACGCCGTAGCGATCTCGACGACGTCATCGTGATCGATGTAGTCCATCCCGACGAGCTTAGCAAGCGCGGTCGCGATGACGTCCTTGCCCAGCTTCACGTGGGCCCAGATGATGTGCGGCTGGCAGCCGTCGACGTCGCTCCCGATGCCGTGGACCTTCGTGTAGGGAACCGTGGCCACCGACTGAGCCAGCATCTTCGCCGAGTAGATCGGATCGATCTGGTGCGCCCAGCAGAAATTGATCGCTACGTTCGGGTAATTCTTCGCGAGGAAGAGCAGATCGCCGGCGTAAGGCCAGTTGGCGTGGAAGAGGTCGAAGCGGACGTCCTTGTGCGTCTCGAGCAGGAGCCGCAGATGCGAGGCGTTCGCCTTCGCGACGTCGTTGCGATAGCCGGCCATGTGCCCCGTGTGCAGCTGGACCGGAAGCTCGAACTCGCGCGCCATCCGCATGAAGGCGTGGATGAGGTAGTCACTCAGCGCGTGGCCGTGCTCGCCCCAGGCAAGCGAGGCTCTCGGGTTGGCGAGCATCGTGTTGAAGAGCTCCTCGGCCTCGGCTCGCGTGGGCAGACCGTAGGCGAGCGACCGCTCGTACGCCGACTGGTCCTTGAAGCAGACGGCGCCGGCTTCGCGCCACTTCTCGAAGACGAACCGGCACACCTCCAGATACTCGTCGAGCGAGGTAACCCGTGTTCCGGCCGCCGCGGCAAGGCCTTCGATCTGACGCCAGTTCGTGACCTTGTGGAACTGCGGCATGTGGATCGCCGGGTGCTGACCGGGAAGCGATTCGTAGGTGCCGTCGACGATCGCGCGCACCGGCGGGTAGTTGTCCGAGATCCGCGCCACGACGCGCGCCTCGGCGATGAGAGCCTCGAAGGCGCCCTCGTCCGAGTAGTCCGGCAGGCGATCCTGCCACTCGCGGACCTTCTCGAGCGTTACGTCTGCAGAGCCAAAGACGCGCTCGAGGCCGTAGCGGACCGCACGGCCGTACCCGGTGAACCTGCTCGCGCGGTACGCCTGCTCGAAGAGCGGCCACCGCTCCTCGAGCGGC
>CAZVEF010000141.1:3970-6472 GCA_964625715.1 uncultured Spirochaetaceae bacterium
CCTCGAGCGGCTCGATCGCAGCGCGAATCGCGTCGAAGTGGTCGCCCGGTGCCCGCACTACAGCCCTGCCTGCTCGCGGACCGCCTCTTCCCGCTCACGGAAGTAGGTTGCGGTCTTCGAGACGAGCTCGTCGAGCCGGTCGGGATCGGGCAGCCCGTACATCGCCGGATAGGGATCGCCCCCGGGACCGAGCGGCTCGGGGGTGACGAAGCGCGTGGGGTCGTTGTGCCCGATAACGTAGAGCGCGCGAATCATCGTGTCGACGTCGAGTGAACCGTCGCCGAGCGCGTCGCGGTTCGAGTCGGCGAGGTGAATGTTCGCAAGCTGCTCGCCTGCCTCGACGATCGCCATCCCGATGTGCGCCTCCTCGCTCTGCATGTGGTAGACGTCTCCGTTGATGTGGCCCACGGCCGGATGGTCGACCGCCTCTATGTAGTGCTTCGCGTCGGCCACCGTGTGGCAGAAGCTCACCTCGGCGCTGCGAATCGGCTCGACCGCGGCCCGCACGCCCGCCTGCTCGAAGAGCGGCGCCACCTGCCGCAGCGTCTCCGCGCTCCGCTCGAACTCGGTGTCGTCGTACGCGTCGGGCCGTCCGACCGCACCGGGTACGACGAGCATGTAGTGCGCGCCGACCTCTGCGGCGAAATCGAGCTCGCGTCGGATATAGTCGATCGCCGCCTGCCGCACGACGGCACGGTTGCTCGAGAGATCGTTATCGGGGCTGAACATGCCGCAGATCCCGCCCACGCGCAGGCCGTGGTCGGCGAGGATGCGCTTCGCCTCGCCGGGGTCGTAGCCCAGATCCGGCCCGTAGTGGTTGCCGTGGAGCTCGATCCACTCGAACCCGTACTCCTGGAGACGCAGCGCCGAATCGGCGAGGGGCTCCATCCCGAAGCCCCAGTTGCTCCAGCTGAGCGACAGTCGGTTGGAAAACCGGTGCGGCTCCGACTCGACGAGATCGGCGAATCGCGTCTCGATCTCCCTGTTCTTCACCTCGAAGTTCTGCATCATCTGCTCCTCTCGTCCGGCCACCAGGCTCGGAAGGGGTTGTGGCGGCTGAACGCCGCGCTCTGCGTGCCGTGTATCCTCAACCAGCTGCGGTACCAGTTGCCCTGCTGCCCCGCACTCGCGAAGTCGCACAGTGTGACCGTACCAGCACCGGCAGCCGGGTGTCTTGCGAGCACACGCGCCGGCCGGGTCGGATCGGGATCGACGAACTCGAGCTCGTCGCCGTTCGCAACCGCGAGTTCCGGATCCGGGTCGTCTCCATCGGTGAAGTCGGTATCGACGCAGAGCAGGATCGGCCCGCGATAGACCGATGAGCGGCCCGCGCACTCTCGCTCACCTACCCAGTACCAGGGACGCATGTCGAAGGAGAGCTCGACCGCGTCGCCGGGCTGCCAGACGCGGCGGATAGCGAGGTACGTGCCCGGCTCGGGCCGGGGCTGCGGCGTGCCGGCGACCGTCACCGCGGTCGCGCGCGACCAGAGCGGGATCCGCAGACGGAGCTCGAGCTCAGCGGGAGTGGCCGGCGTGACAACGAGTCGTACGTCGCCCGAGACCGGGTAGTCGGTGTCGAACAGAAGGGTCACGGCGGTCCCTGCCGCGGTCAGCCCGGAAGTCGCCGAGCGGCCGTAGTAGTTCACCACGACCGCGTCGTCGTCGCTCATCATCACGCCCCAGCGAGCGACCGTCCCGACGAGCCGCTGCGCGTTGACCGAGCAGCAGTTGAGCTCCGGGCTCCCGGGTCGCGACTGAAACACGATGTCGCGCTGCGAGCTCATCCGGACGCCGTCCATCGGCGTGTTGTACGTCGACCACCGTCCCGACGGCGAGAGCGCGCCGCGCCCGCCGTTGTAGTAGCTGAGCTCGAGCGCGTCGGCGACGAGCGAGGATCCGGTGAAGCGAAGCTCGTCGACGCTGAGCGCCATCCACGCGACGGTGCAGCATGTCTCGATCGCGTGCGGGTCGTAGGGGTTTCCCACCGCGCCCTCGCCGGAGGAGAACCCGCCGGTGTTGTGGACGTCGGTCTTCGCAATGCTCCACCAGTGGTGGCTGACCGCCTTCTCGTACGACGCGTCCCCGGTCAACCGGGCGAGCTCGGCGAGACCCTGGATGATGTGGAGGCTCTCCCACCGGGGACCGGGAAGCTCGTAGAACTCGCGGCCCGCCTTTGCACCGTTGAGGTAGTCGCCCGCCTTTCCTTCGCGCAGCTCTGCGACGAGCTGCTCTGCGAGCTCGAGGTGGCGCCGGTCCCCGCTGGTGCGGTGGGCGAGCGCCATGCCGTGAAGCGCGGCCATGTTCATCTCCTCGTCTCCGATGTCCACCAGGCGCCTCTCGGTCGCCAGAAAGAGGTCGCAGAAGAGGTCGGCGATGCGGATCGCGATACCGCGCGCCGTCGTATTTCCGGTGAGCTCGTACCAGGTGAGCGCTCCGACGATGAGATGATAGTGGCCCCACGCGTCCCACGTCTGGCCCTCTGAGGCGAAGTCGGAATCCTTG
>CAZVEF010000142.1:0-6441 GCA_964625715.1 uncultured Spirochaetaceae bacterium
ACGCGCTGACCGGGTTCTTCCTGGGGATCGGGCGGACGCGGATCGTGATGCTCAGCAATATCGTGGCAATGCTCGTCAACGTTCCGCTGAACTACGTGCTCATCTTCGGAAGGCTCGGCTTCCCGGAGCTCGGCATCGTCGGCGCGGCGATCGGCACGCTCGGCGGCGGTTTCACCGGATCGGCGATCCTGCTCGCGGCCTACCTTTCGAAACGCATCGACCGCGAGTACGGCACGCGCGGCGCGTGGGCGTTCGACCGCGAGCTCTTTGCCCGCCTGCTGCGGTTCGGCAGCCCGGCGGGCGTGGAGATCTTCCTGAACGTGCTCGCGTTCAACCTCTTCGTCCAGCTCATGCACGGCTACGGCGCCGACGTCGCGGCGGCCACGACGATCACCTTCAACTGGGACATCGTCGCGTTCATCCCCATGCTCGGGCTCGGCGTGGCGACGACCGCGGTGGTCGGCCAGTACATCGGCGCAGACGACGCCGAAGGCGCGCGCAAGTCCGCGCTGCTCGCGCTGCGGATCGGCTGGATCTACTCGGGGTCGATGATGGTCCTGTTTCTGGTCGCGGCGCCCTCGCTCGTGGGGCTGTTCAGCGCCGGGTTCGCGGACACGGGCGCGGTCTCCTCGCTCGCGCAGACGATGGTGCGGCTCGCCGGTCTCTATACGATGGCGGACTCGACGCAGCTCGTGTTCGCCGGGGCGCTTCGCGGCGCCGGCGACACGAAGTGGGTCATGCGCGCGAGCGTCATTCTGCACTGGATCTTCGCAGTCGTCGCGGTGGTGCTCATCCGGGTCGTCCGGGCGGACCCCGTGCTCGTGTGGGTCTTCTTCATCGCCTTCGTTATCTCGATGGGCGTGACCATGTACCTGCGGTTCCGAAGCGGGAAGTGGCAGGAGTTCCGGCTCATTTGACCGGTTCGAAGCGGGGGACATACCTTCGTTTCATGAGAAGAATAGTTCGCTACGAGATCGTGGTGATGATCGTCCTCGCGCTCGCGGCCGCGCCGCTCTTCGGCGCCGGAGGGAGCGAGGCCGCAAGCAGCGGACAGACCGGGGCAGGCGCCGCAAGCGCATCCGAGGGCTCAGAGCCCATCCCCCAGGGCGCGCAGACGGCCGTTTTCGCGGGCGGGTGCTTCTGGTGCATGGAACAGGCGTACGAGAAGGTTCCCGGGGTCTACGAGGCCGTTTCCGGCTACGCCGGCGGCGAGACCCCGGATCCCGACTACAACGAGGTCGTCGGCGGCGGCACCGGCCACGCGGAGGTCGTCCGGGTCTTCTACGACCCCGAGCAGCTCGACTACGAGGACCTGCTCTACGTGTTCTGGCGCAACGTCGACCCGCTCGACGACGGCGGCCAGTTCTGCGACCGCGGCCAGTCGTACCGGACGGGCATCTTCTACCGGACCGAGGAGCAGAAACGCATCGCCGAGGAAAGCAAGCGCGAGCTCGAACAATCGGACCGATTCACCTCCGACATAGTCACCCCGATCTCCCCGCTCGACGTGATCGAAGGTGACGACAACGACGGCTTCTGGCGCGCCGAGGAGAACCACCAGGACTACTACCTGGAGAACCCGGTGCGGTACAACAGCTACAAGACCGCCTGCGGCCGCGTCCGACGGCTCGAGCAGCTCTGGGGCGACGAGGCAGGCGCGCCCTCGTACCAGAACGCCGGGTGACCGAGCGCGTCTACGGCCGCTCACCGCCGAGGAGCCGTTCGAACGCGTCCTCGTCGATCACCGGCACGTCGTTGTCGCGCGCGTCGTCGAGCTTGGAGCCGGGGTTCTCGCCCACCACGAGGTAGTCGGTCTCGCCGCTCACGCTCGAGGTGGCCCGCCCGCCGCGGCGCTCGATCTCAGCCTTCGCCTCGTCGCGGCTGAAGCGCTCGAGCGAACCGGTGACGACGATCTTCAGCCCGTCGAGCGTCGAGGTCCGATGGCCGTTCGCCGGCGGGCTGACGCCCACGTCGAGCAGGCGATCGATGACCTCGCGGGTGCGCTCGTCGGCGAAGAAACCCGCGATCGAGCGCGCGGTCTCCTCGCCGATCTCGGATACGGCGCGCAGCCGCTCGCTGTCCGCCGAGCGCAGCGTCTCGAGATCGCCGAACTCGAGCGCGAGAACCCGCGCGAGGTGCCGCCCTACGCCCGGGATGCCGAGCGCGTAGACGAACCGATCGAGCGGAGGCTCGCGCGAGGCGTCGATCGCATCGACGAGCTGCCGCGCACTGCGCTCGGCGAAGCCGTCGAGCGACGCTACCGCATCAACGGACAGCTCGTAGAGATCGGCGAGGTCGCAGACGAGCTGTTCGGAGACGAGCAGCCGCGCGGTCTTTTCGCCGAGGTGTTCTATGTCGAGCGCCTCGCGTGAGCCGTAGTGCTCGAGCGCGCCGGCGAGTTGGGCCGGACAGGCGAGTCCGTTCGGGCACCGATGGTAGGCACCGTCGCGCACCACCGCCGTACCGCACGCCGGGCATCGGTCGGGCATCGAGAACGGTTCACCACGCTCGCGGCCGCGTTCGCCGATGCGCTCGACCGCGTGGGGAATCACGTCCCCGGCGCGCTCGACGCGAATCAGATCGCCCGGACGTATGTCGCGCCGCGCGACCTCGTCCGCGTTGTGCAGCGATACCCGACTCACCGTCACCCCGCCGATCTCTACCGGGTCGAGAAGCGCAACCGGCGTGAGCTTCCCGGTCCGTCCCACGGTCACCGCGATGTCGCGAACCCGCGTACGCTCGCGACGCGGTGGGAATTTCCACGCGAACGCCCAGCGCGGGCTGCGGTCGCGGACGCCCAGCTCGTCGCTCACCGCGAGGTCGTTCAGCTTCACCACCACACCATCGAGCTCGATGGGCAGGTTGTCGCGATCGTCGACGAGGCGCGCCCGATACGCTGTGAGCTCGTCGAACGAGCCGATCTCGCGGTTCAGCTCCGAGAGCGGCAACCCGAGGTCTGCAAGAAGATCGAGCTCTTCGGCGTGCGTCTGCGGCTCGTCGGAGGCTCCCTCGAGCGCGAGGATGTCGTAGCAGATGATGTCGAGCGGGACCGAAGCGACCGCGCGAGAGTCGAGCTGGCGGATCGCTCCGGCGGCAGCGTTTCGCGGGTTGGCGAACGGCTCCTCGCCGCGCTCGACGCGCACCGCGTTCAGATCGACGAAATCGTCGCGCCGCAACACGACCTCGCCGCGAACCGCGAGCCGTCGCGGCGCTCCGTCGGGAAGCCGGAGCGGGAGCGAGCGGATCGTCCGCGCGTTGGCGGTCACGTCGTCGCCCACTCGACCGTCGCCGCGCGTGGCCGCGCGGACGAGTACCCCATCCTCGTACACGGCCTCGAGCGAGAGACCGTCTATCTTGGGCTCGGCGATCGCGAATGCCCCCGTGGACGCGGGATCGTCGGCGGCACCCGAGCGACGCGCGGCCTCGGCGAGCGTCTTGAAGTGCGAGCGCGCCTCGGCCTCCTCGAGCACGGCGTTCAGGCTGAGCATGGGAGCGGTGTGCTCGGCGTCCCCGAGCTCGTCGACCGGGGGCACGCCGACCCGCCGCGTCGGCGAGGCCGGGTCGCGCAGGGCCTCGAACCGTTCCTCGATCGTCTCGAGCCGGGCGAACAGCCGATCCCACGTCTCATCGGAGACCTCGGGTTCGCCGTCGATGTAGTACGCACGGTTGAATCGTTCGATCGCGCGGCGCAGCTCGTCGATCTCGTCGCGAGCTTCGTCGTACGAGAGCTCGTCCGGCGGCTTCCGCTCGGCATCGGGTTCGTCGACGAATCGATTGTCAGCCATGCGCGCCTCCCGGCGCGAGCGCGCTCGCCACGTCCTCAACGCCGCGCGCGTTGATCACGCTCGCCGCCTCGACCCAGCCTCGGCGCGCGGTGTCCACCCCGTATCGCATGAACGCCAGGTTGCCGGTACTGTGCGCATCGGTGCCGATCGTCAGCGTTACCCCGGCATCCACCGCAGCCCGGCACGCCTGGTCGGTGAGGTCGAGGCGCTCGGGGTTCGCGTTCAGCTCGAGCGCAACGCCGGCGGCGGCGGCAGCCTCGCAGAGCGCCCCGAGGTCGATCGGGTACGCGTCGCGCACGCCGATCATCCGCCCGGTCGGGTGGCCCACGCACGAGACGGGGTGCTCGGTGATCGCCGTAACGATCCGGTTGGTCATCTGCGCCTCCGACATGTCGCGGTTGTAGTGCACCGAGGCGATGACCACGTCAAGCCTCGCGAGAACCTCGTCGGGCAGGTCGAGCGAGCCGTCAGCGAGAATATCGACCTCGATTCCCGAGAAGACGCGGATACCGTCGATCTCCTCGTTGATCCGTGCGATCTCGTCGATCTGCTGCTCGAGCCGGTCGACGTCGAGCCCGTTCGCCATGGTCACCCGCTTCGAGTGGTCGGTGATCGCGATGTAGTCGTAACCCCGTTCGGTCGCGGCCTGCGCCATCTCGCGAATCGAGTTCTTGCCGTCGGTGGCCGTCGAGTGCATGTGCAGATCGCCCCGGATGTCATCGAGGCCAATGAGGTCCGGCAGCGCGTCATCCTGCGCCGCCTCCACCTCGCCACGGTCTTCGCGCAGCTCCGGCACGATGTAGGGCAGATCGATCGCCTCGAAGATCGACTCCTCCGTGTCGCCTGCGATCTGCTCATCGCCGTCGAACACGCCGTACTCGTTGATCTTCAGGCCCCGTTCCTGCGCAATCCGCCGCGTTGCGATGTTGTGCTCCTTGCTGCCGGTAAAGTAGTAGAGCGCCGCTCCGTAACTCTCCCCGCCTACCGCGCGCAGATCGACGTGCAGTCCCGAGGTGAGCACGACCGTCGATCGGGTCGTGCCGTGCGAGACGACCCTGTCGACGCGCTCGTAGTCGACGAAGGCGTCCATCGCAGCCTTGCGATCATCGCAGACGGCCAGGATGTCGAGGTCGCCGATGGTCTCCCTGCGCCGCCGGTAGCTTCCAGCGGCGACCGCCCGGTCGACGCTCGAACTCGCGTTCAGATACTCGAGAAGCGGCGTCGCGTGATCGTCGGCCTCGCCGAGCGGAATGCGCTCGCGCGTGCCGCGCTCGAGATAGCGTCTCGCGTCGCGCAGCAGCTGCTCCTGCGTCTTCTCGCCGAACCCGTCGAGCTCGGCAATCCTGCCCTCCTCCGCCGCGCGCACGACGCCCTCCGCGTCGGTCACGCCCAGCTCGCTGAAGAGCTTTCGCGCGCCGGCCGGTCCGAGGTTCTGGATGTCGAGCAGCTCGGTGACGTCGCCATCCATCTGCGAGCGCAGCTCGTCGAGTTGCTCCAGCCGCCCGCTTCTCACGATCTCTTCGAGCTTCCCGGCGATGCTGTCGCCCACATCCGGAAGCGACGAGAGATCGCTGCCTCGCTCGACGAGATCGGACACCTGCTCCTCCAGGTCCTCGACCGTGCGGGCGGCGTTGCGATACGAGCGGACGCGGAACGCGTTCGCCTCCTGAATGTCGAGCAGGTCGGCCACTTCATTCAAGATCGCGGCGATATCACGGTTGCGAACGGCCATGACGCTAGGGTACGCGACCGACCGACCGCCTGCCATAGGCCATACCGCCTACGTACGCGCCGATCGGTTCCCGGTGCGTCTCGCGAGAATTCCGGCCGGTGGCACGAGCGCGAGGCGGATCGCGACGCCAACGGCAAGCTCTACGAACCGATCTGCGGGCGACGCCACCAGGATTGGGATATCAGGGTGTTTTCCAACCGCCCACGCTCGTGTAGCGTAGGCGGATGCTCGCTTCGCGACGCGGCACCGCGGTGTACCTGCTCTTCTACGCGGCGAACGCCGCCGTTCTGCCGGTCCTCACCCTCTACTACGAGACGCTCGGCGTGGCCGGCGCCCGCCTCGGGTTCCTCGCCGCGCTGTGGCCGGCCGGAAGCGTTGTGGGCGCCTCGATGTGGGGCGCGGTCGCCGACGCCACCGGTCGCCACCGCCTCGTTCTCGGCCTGGCAATGCTGCTCGCCGCGGCGAGCGCGCAGGTCTTTCTCGTCGCCTCGAGCTTTGCGCTGCTCATCCCGGTCGTCGGTGCCTTCTCGCTCGCGGTGGCCCCGGTCGGTCCCATGCTCGACCACGCGGTGCTCGAGGACCTCGGTGAGCGGCAGGAGCGCTACGGACGGGTTCGTCTGTGGGGTGCGGTCGGATGGGGCGTGGCAGCGCCGGTCGTAGGCATCGTCGTCGATCGGGCGGGTCTGCCGTCGGTGTTTCCCGTCTACGGCGTGCTCATGGTCGGTCTGTTCTTCACCAGCTTCACGCTCCGCATTCCGAGGACACGGCTGGGATCCGACATCTTCTCCGGCTTCGCCTCGATCGCAAGGGACCCGCGGTGGAGGTACTTCCTGCTCACCGTGTTCGCCGCCGGCACCGGCAGCACCTTGATCCACCACTACCTGTTCATCTATCTCAACTCGATCGGCGGGTCGGGCACGCTGC
>CAZVEF010000143.1:0-6408 GCA_964625715.1 uncultured Spirochaetaceae bacterium
CGGAGGGGTGCACGCCGTAGGTCGGGCGGCTGAAGATCACCGACGCGCTTCGCGCCACAATGCCCTCCCCGCGGATGAAGACGTAGTCGTACCGCGCGCGCTCACCCTCGCCGGCTGCGAGCCCGTGCTCGATGACGTTCGCGTTCGTCGCAGGGTCCCAGGTGTAACCGGCGCCGCGACCCACGACCGACCAGACGTCGACGAAACCCGCGTCGCGCAGGACCTGGATCTCGTCGGAATCGGGCAGCGCGTAGAGGCTGCCGGCGAGGATAACGGGTTCCGAGCCGGCGAGCTCGTTGATGAAGACGACCGTCTCGCGCGCCTCGCTGCGGCGGCGCTCGCTTCCCTCGACCGCGAGCTCCATCAGCCGGGTGAGCTCTTCGCCGTCAATGTCGCTCTCGTCGTACCGGTCGACGAGATCGACCAGGCGCTCCCGGCTCGCCTGCGGCGAGGGCGTCCAGCGCGTGGTGAACACGTACACCGTGCGGCCTTCGGCCTCAAGCTGCGCGGCGAGTACCTGGCTGCCGGTGCCGAGCTGGAAGGCCGCGACGTTGCCGGCGCCGGGCCCGGCGAGCTGATTCACCGCGGCGAGCGTGACGCTCCGTGCGGGGGGCGCGAGAATCGCCTCGCCCTCGCGAAGGTTCACCGGCAATCCCACCGGTCCTATCCGCACGCCACCCTGACGGACGTCGTAGACCGCGTCGTAGCCAAGCTCCTCGCCAAGCCGGTTCGCGTAGTCCGGCAGCGGGTTGGCCTCCTGTACGGCGACGACGTCGGGTTCGAGCGAGGCGAGACCGTCGGCGAGGAGGTCGAATCGGAAGGCTCTCGTCGCGCGGTCTTCGTAGGTACCGACGCTGAAAGCTCCCCTGTACGTGAGGCCCGACCAGACGTTGACGGTTGCGACGGTGATGTTCTCGGCGGCGGCGGTCGCGGCGACGCCGAGCAGGGCGAGGACCGCGCACGCGAAGATCAGCCTTCTCATGCTCCCATTCTACGGCTCGCCCACCCCTTTCTCAAGCCGGTTTTTCGCGGCCGGCGCCGCGGCCGGCGGCGCGCGGAAAGCGAATGTAGGGCACGATCGCACCGTTCTTGTCGCCCTCGGTTCCGTCGTAGGTGACGGTGATCGTCGGAACCCCGACGACCCGCTCGATCAGCTCGCTCAGCGCCTCGGTGACGAGCGAGGGACAGCAGAACGCCGGGCTCGTCTGTACGAAGACCGAGATGTCCGGGTACTGCGAGACGAGGTGCAGGATTTTGAGCGCGTTTTCGTAGGACTCGCCGGCCTGCTCGAGCACCAGGTTGAAGCGGTCCAACTCGTCCTCGAGACCCGGCCTGCGCCACTCCACCGCGGGTCCCACGAGGTCGGCAACCTCGCGATGGTACCGCTTCTCGAGCTGCTCGATCGCTCCGAGGATCAGCCGAAGCTTCGCAACTCGGGCGAGCTCGCGCCGGCGGAACATCCGGTCGAAGCTTGCACCGGCGACGATCTTCACGTAGTCGCTGTAAGGCGTGGTGACCGCCTCGCCGCCGGCCTCCTCGATCGAGCGTATGAGATTCTGGTTCATCACGTCGTTGTCCCGGACGTAGAGGTCGCCGAAGACGCCGACCTTGGGCCGCTCCTCCCGGCGCACAGGAACGGCGCGGAACTCCTCGGCCATCCGGCGCAGCGCGCGCAGCCGGTTGCCCTTGTACTCGAAGAGCGTCTCGAAGCGCTGACGCCACTCGGCTACGAGCCGATCGGTCTGCCCCGGATTGACCTCGTAGGGTCTCGTGCGGCACGCGAGACGCCGGAGCCAGCCGCCGAACTGGTAGGCGAAGTACGCGCCGACGGTCGCGCTCGCCGAGATATCGGTGTAGGTGAACTCGCCCAGGTAGACTCCCAGGTCGGGCATGCCCTCGCTTTCGAACACGCCCTTCAGGAAGCGGGGGTAGAGCGGGATACCGCACGACCAGTTCCCGCGTCCCATCCAGAGCACGGTCTGCGCGGGGTCCAGATCGTGCTCGCGGACGTAGTCCATCGCCTCCTGCGCGATCGCACTCACCGGGATGCACTGGCCGGTGTTCAGCCGCATGCTCTTCTGGATGGACAACGGCGTCTCCTCGAGCGCCACCGCGCGGATGCCGTGACCGCGAAGGTTCGCCACGAGCAGCGGCGCGGTGAGGGGATCCCAGTTGGGGAACAGGAGCGTCTTATCGCCGATCGCCTCCTCGAGCCGCGGGGACACCTCGGGCAGCTCGCGCGTTGAGAGGGCGGGCATCGCCGCGGCGCGCGCGACTCCCTCGCGGTAGTGGTTTCCGAACGCCCTGATCGCCGCCTCGATCCTCGTCTCGTAGCCCACGTTGGAGTCGTGTTCGTCGAGCTGAAGGATGAGATAGGGTTTGTCACGCTCGTCCATGATCCGCTTGAAGGCGTCCATGCAGAACGCGTCGGGGGCGCACTTGAAGCTCGTCACGAACACGGGGTAGAGCCCGGGCGTACGCGCGATGTAGTCGGCGGCGAGCAGGATGTCCGCCGCGTAGCGCCAGTGCACGCCCTCGATGAGCTCCTTCGACGCCTCGCTCGGGAGCACGCGCGGCAGCATGTCCTGGTAGAAGCAGCGCACGCCGTGGCGACCGAAGATGTCGGGGATCTTCTTGTTCATCGCCGGATCGAGCGCCGTGTACGGCCGACCGAGGAGCACTACATCGGCCTTCTCCGGACGTCGCTGCTCCTCGAACGCGCGTTTGAGGAAGCGCACCGCCTGCTCCTGCGCCTCGCGTGCGACGCGCATCGCGCGACGAACCTCGTTCGGATGGAACTGCGCCGACGGGATCGCCGCCTCGAGCGCCTGCGCGAATTCGCAGGCAGGATCGCGGCCGCCGCCCCACATGACCGGCATGAGCAGCCGCTCGCTCTCCTCGGGCCTCACCGCGCCCTTCACCACCGACGGCGTGAACTGCGTGTAGTAGCAGTAGGCCCGTCGGCGGTTGTCCGGGTCGGGCTTCTCGAGGTGGATGGGCACGAAGACTAGGTCCGCGTTATCAAGCAGGTCGGCCACCTGTCCGTGGAAGGCGGCCACCGGACTGCAGAACTCCGCGCCCTGCAGCTGCTTACCGCGCGAGAGCATCTCCCCCTCATCGCGCGGCAGCGTCGTGCGGAAACCGAGCTCGCCGAAGACCCGCTGCCAGAAGCTGTACTCCTCGGCGAGGTGGAGCCCGGTGGGGATGCCGATCGCAGGCAGATCCGCAGGGCGCGGCGTCTCCGCGGTGAGGCCGGGGATACGAATCCGGAGCGACGGGGCATCGGCGAGCCCGCGAAGGACACCCCGCTGCGCGGGCTCCCCGCTGCGGCGGCCGACCCGGCTCACGTCGCGGTTGAGCCTGCGTCTCGTCGCGATCAGGTCGAAGCCGCTCGTGTTCGCGTTGACGAACGACGGCGTCTGGTTGTCGCGTCCGCCGAGGAAGCCGTAGGCGACCTCCGCGCCGCCCCCCCGCGCGTCGGTGGGCCGGCAGTGGGTCGTGCACAGCGTGCAGCGCTCGCTTCGAATGGGGATGTCGGTGCGGTAGAGGCCGATGCCGCGGAAACTCGTCTCGCCGGCCATCTCGTCGCGGCAGGTGAGCGCCGCCCCGAGCGCACCGGCAACGTGGCAGTAGCGCGAGACGATCATCGGCTTCCCCAGTCGCTGCTCGAACGCCGCCACGAGCCCCCGGTTCTTTGCGGTCGCCCCCTGGAAGCAGACCACGTCGCCGATCGCCGAGACGTTCGCGACCTTCTGCAGGTAGTTCTCACGGACCGAATGGAGCGCGGCGGCGAGCAGCTCGTCGGAGCGGTACCCGCTGTTGATGTAGTGGTTGATGTCGCGCTCCATGAAGACCGTACACCGATCGCTCGCGAGCGGTGCCGGCGTACCGATCGCGCGGTCGGCGTAGTCGGAGAGCGACACGCCCAACCTTCCCGCCTGCTCCTCGAGGAAGCTGCCGGTTCCGGCGGCGCACACCGCGTTCATCTGCGAGAAGGTAACCCGTCCGCGCTTCAGCGTGGTGAACTTCGCGTCCTGCCCGCCTATCTCGATGATCGTGTCGGTCTGCGGGTTGAGCTCGACCGCCGCGCGCGC
The DNA here is from genome assembly GCA_964625715.1 of uncultured Spirochaetaceae bacterium. Lineage (GTDB taxonomy): Bacteria > Spirochaetota > Spirochaetia > DSM-27196 > SLST01 > SLST01. The sequence continues at coordinate 4,095 of CAZVEF010000143.1, forward strand.
GTGCGCGGAGATCTCATCGAGCACGAGGTCGGCGCCGATCACCCCGCCGACGAGCTTGCGTCCGCTGCCGGTGCACCCGGCTCCGGCGATCGGTACCGGCGCAGAGCCGGTCGCGTCGATGGTCTCGAGGATCGCGCGCAGCGCACGGATCGGGGCGCCGGCGGTACGCGTGTAGAAGGCCGATGTCGGCTCGCCGTCGGGCGTCATGAGCACCGCCTTCGTGCTCGTCGAGCCGATGTCGATGCCCAGGTAGAGCCGGTCGGGGTGTGCGCTGCCGGGCGGGCGGTAGCGGTCCACCTCCACCTCCGGCCCGACGGTGAGCTCGGGCTCGACGACAAAGCGCTCGTGCGCGTCGAAGTCCGGGTAGTCGCGCGGCTCGGCGAGCGGTTCGTGGTAGTGCGAGCGCTCGGCCGGGCTCGAGTCGACGATCTCTTCGAGCGTGGGCGCCTCGTCGCGCAGATCGAGCCCGGCCTCCATCGCGGCGAGCCCCGCGCCGAGCGCTCCGTAAACGGGAGCGTACTCGTCGGTGCGGATTTCGCGCTCGAGGATCGTGCCGATGTGCCCGACGACCGCGCGGTTGAGCGCCACGCCGCCGGCCATCACGACGTCGCCCGACGGAAGCGTCCCGGTCACGAGCGCATCGACGAGATTCCGGGAGAGCCCGTGGCACAGCCCGTCGCAGATCTCCTGAATCGAGTACCCCTCCTGCTGCGCGTGGGTGAGATCGGTCTTCGCGAAGACCGAGCAGCGAGAGGCGACCTTCGGGCGCGTGCCGGTGTTCGCCTCGGCAAGCTCGGCGAGCTCGGCGGCACCGGAGAGACCGAGGCGCGCGGCCTGCTGGTCGAGGAAGCCGCCGGTGCCGGCGGCGCAGCTCGTATTGCCGCGCGAGCTGCGGTAGTTGCCCGATTCGTCGAAGCGCACGAGCGCGAACCGTTCGCCCCCCACGACGAGGAGGTTCTCGGCCTGGGGATTGAGGTGGCGGTGTGCGGTGACGAGCGCGCTCATCCAGTCGATGCGCTCGTCGGCGCGAATAGCGCCGGGGGTTGCCTTCGTAGCGACGACGGCACGGACGCGCTCGAGCGGCCAGGCGGACAGCACCGCCTGCGCGGTCGCCTCAACCCGGCCGTTATGCGCGCGGTAGTCGTGCCGGAGTACGGTGCGGTCGGCGTCGATCTCCACGATGCCCATCGACACCGAGCCGATATCTATCGCGAGGACACTCTGCGCTGTCATGTGCGTTATATTATAGACCACCATGGAGAATCGCGATAGGCCAAAGCTGTTGGTTTTTCTTGGGAATACCGGCTCGCGCTACGCGCGCACGCGGCATAACGTAGCGTGGCTGCTCGAGGAGAAGGTCGACGGCGGAGGGGCGTGGCAGCAGAAGTTCAAGGGTGTCTGGCGCAGGGCGACCATCGAGGGCGAGCAGATCGTCGTACTCAAGCCGCAGACGATGATGAACCTGTCAGGCGAGGCGGTTCAGGCGGCCGCGCGCTTCTTCAAGTACCGCGCCGATGAGGTGGCGATCGCGCACGACGACGTGGAGCTCGGCTTCGGCGAGGCCGGCATCCGGATGGGCGGCGGGCTCGCCGGTCACAACGGGCTGCGTTCGGTCGCGCACTGCCTGGGCACGCGCGAGTTCTGGCGGGTGAGGATCGGCGTGGGTCGCCCTCGGCACGGAGAGCTCCACGGACACGTGCTCGGGCGCTTCAGCAGCGATGAAGAGGCCGAGCTGCCGGGTATCGTCGACGCGGCCGCGCGGCTCGTGCGAGCGGGCTACAGGGACGGGTTCGCGTCGGTACCGGAGAAGACGAGACTCAGCGACGCGGACGGCTGACGATCGCCGCCCGGCCGGCAGGCAGGCGCCGGCCGGAACGCGACGGGCGGGTCTACTGCCCGGCCGACAGCCGCGTGCGCCCGCGCAAGCTGCGCTCGATCGTGAGACGATCGGCGTACTCGAGGTCGCCTCCCACCGGCAGCCCGAGCGCGAGGCGCGAAACCGAATAGCCGCGCTCCTCGAGCATCTTCGCGAGGTAGAGCGCAGTCGTATCGCCTTCGACCGTGGGATTCGTCGCGAGAATCACCTCGTCGACGCCCTGCGAACAGCGCTTGATGAGATCGCCCACCGAGAGGTCCTCCGGCCCCACCCCGTCGATCGGCGAGATCACCCCGCCGAGCACGTGGTAGAGGCCGCGGAACACGCCGGTGGTCTCGAGTACCGCGACGTCCTGCGGCTGCTCGACGACGCAGACCGTCGTGCGGTCGCGCGACTCGTCGCTGCAGACGTCGCACGGGTCGGCCTCGGTGTAGGCGC
>CAZVEF010000144.1:0-6378 GCA_964625715.1 uncultured Spirochaetaceae bacterium
CACGAGCCACGGCGAGCCGCGAGGCGCCGCCGCGAACGCGCCGAGCTACACCCGTTTTCTCTTCATCGCCAGCATCACGACAAACAGAACGATGAAGATCGCTGCGCCGGCGCCGGCGGAGAACGCGATCGCCGGGGTCTCTCCGAGTCGCCGCACGACGATGCCCGCGTACGCGTACGCGTAGACCGCGGGGAAGGCCGGGTCGCTGAAGAGCAGCATCAGGACGACGCCCAGACCGATTCCCACGACGATCATGATCGTTCCCCACGTCTCGTAGGAAATGCCGAAACCGTTCCAGCCGCCGGAGACGAGCGCGAGCGATACGTTGGCGACCGTCGCGATCGTGAGCCACGCCGTGTAGATCGACACGGCTATCAGGAGGACCTTCTCGGCCGTCGACGCTTCAGATGAGCGGCCGATGTCGAGCCACGCGTAGGCGAGGACTGCAGTGGCGAGGATGGGGACGATCGTGACCAGCGAGAGGATGAAGAGCTCGGCGCCGAAGACCGCGACCCACCCCGCGTTGAGCAGGAGGTTGATCGCGAGCATCCACATCCCCCGCCGGTACCGGGGATTAGTCGCCTGGGAGGGCAGCGCCTGGTGGACCGCGAGGCCCAAGATGCCCAGGTAGATCACCGGCCAGATCGTCACGAAGACGTAGGTACCCGGGAAGAAGAAGACCGTATCGGTGAATGTGTCGTTCGCGATGTTGCCCGTGTCGGTCTCGCCCATCGCGAGCCCCAGGATGTTCGCCGCGACGGTGCCTGCGACGAGGAGCACGAGGACGACAAGCTGGCGGATGACGTCGCTCTGTGAGCGCTGCGGATCTGACATGAATGCCTCCTGGAGGCAAGCATACCGTGCGGGCGCCGGGTCGCATACCGCTGCGACCAGGACCGCACGCGATTGGCCGACCGCGCCGGCCCGCGCTCCCCCAGACGCGCGGCTACCCTGCGTCCGGTGCGTCGCGCACGCCCAGGAACGCCTCGCGGTCGACACTCTCGCCCCGCTCGAGCATCTCCGCTACCTTTGCGAACTTGTTCGCCTTGCCCATCCCGGCGATGCCGACGAGCCGCTTGCCCACGAAAAAACCGGCGGCGAATTCACCTTCGCCGGGTACGCCGTCGTACTGGATGTGGTCGAAGCGCTCCGGGAAGCCGGCGTACTTCACGCTCGTCTTGTACTGCCGCGACCAGAAGAAGGGCAGAAGGCGGAACGGCTCGTCGCTGCCGAGCATCGCCCGGGCGACGTGCCGACCCTGCGACTGGGCGTGCACCCAGTGCTCGACGCGATACTCCGCGCCTCGGCCAGGGTAGACGGCGATGTCGCCTGCGGCGTAGATGCCGGACGCCGTGGTGGACAGCCGCTCGTCCACGCGGACACCCAGGGTGGGGTCGCCGCCGATGAGGCCGCTGTTCGTGAGGTAGTCGACGCGCGGCTGTACGCCAACGCCCATGACGACGAGCCCCGCATCCACGGTAGATCCGTCGTCGAGTTCGACCTGCGCCACGCCGCCCTCGCCACCAATACGGCGTGCGGTCCGTCCCATGCGGAACCGGACGCCCTGCTCCTCGTGTACGTGTTGCAGCCACGCGCCGATCTCGGGGCCGAGCACCGCGTTCATCGGCTGCGGCTGCGGCTCGATCACAGTGACTTCGATCTCTCGCTGGCGCAGCTGCGCGGCGACCTCCATCCCTATGAAGCTCGCGCCGAGCACCACGGCCGCATCCGCCTTCTTGCAGGCTGCCATGATCGCCTCGGCGTCCGCACGGGTCCGGAGCGTGAAGACGCCGTCGAGCTCCGCGCCCCGAAGATCGAGCCGCCGCGGAACGCCACCGGTCGCGACCAGGATCATGTCGCCCTCATACGTCGTCCCGTCCGCGGTGACGGCTTCCTTCGCCTCCGGTCGCACCTCGGTTACGGTGGCACCGGTGTGTACCTCTATCCCCAGTTTCTCGTAGAAGGCGCTCGGTCGAAGCGGCAGATACTTCGCCGGCGCATCGCCGGAGAGCAGTCCCTTGCTGAGCATGGGTCGATCGTAGGGCGGTTCGGCGTCGGCGGTCAGCATCGTGATGGTGCCTGCGAACCCTTCGCGTCGCAGCGTCTCCGCGCAGCTCGAGCCCGCGGCGCCCGCGCCGACGATGAGCACGCGTCGCTCGTCGGAGCCGGACGGCATCGAAATGCCCGGTTCGTGCTTCTCGCCGACGAACACCGACCCGTCTTCCTCCTTCACTTCGTAGGTGGGCAGGTCGTCGATCGCCGGCGTGCGATCGAGCGCTCCGGTCGCGAGGTCGAACATGGCGTTGTGATACGGACACACGACGCGGCCTCCGCGCAGCACGCCGTCGCCGAGCGGCCCCCCGTAGTGCGGGCACGTCGCCCCGCACGCGGTGAGCCTTCCGTTCACGCGGGTGATCAGGACGGACTCGTCCTCGGCCAGCTCGATGACGAGCGGCTGGTGCTCGGTTATATCGGTCGCCTGTGCGACTCGTCGCCATTGTGGCATGGTCCCTCCTATTCCCAGTACCTGGGCTGGTCAAAGAGCTTGTGCAGCCGCTCTTCCTCTTCCCGCGTCAGCGTTCCTTCGACGCCCACCGTCGGGACCTGCGCGAGGCGCTCGTTGTCGATACCGAGCGAGAGCTTGCCCTCGATCCACGAGATCTCGTCCACCCAGTGCGGCGAGACGTAGAGCGAGCCGTCGCCGATCTGCTCCTTCGTCTCGATCCGAAGGTAGCGGACCGCCCACGTCGTATCCTCGATGAGAAAGCCGGCCACCGTACCGACCTGCCCGTCGGTCGTGTGGACCCGGTAGCCCTCGACCTCGCGCGTACTGCGCAGGTGATACTCGTCCTCGCCGGCGGCGATCGGCTCCTCGTCGGGCGTCGGCTCGTAGGCGACGGTGCCCGCCTCCATGGGTGTCATGGCCGACCCCCACAGTCCGGCGCCTCCCCAGTACACGGGGATCTGGTAGTAGCGGTGGAACTGCTCTTCCTTGCGCCGGGAGATAGGCCGAGCGAGATCGGCCGACGGGGCATCCTTGATCTGCTTCTTCGTCAGTCCGACAGTGATCTCCTCGCCGTCTGCGACGGTTCCCGTCACCGAGACCGGCGAGAGGAGGACGTGGCCGCCGAAGAAGAGGAATCCGTACTCGGCGACAATGTAGCGGAGGACCCATTGGTCCTCGTCAAAGAGAAACGTTCGAACCTTCCCGATTGGCCCGTCGATTCCCCGGAGCTTGGAGTTCTCGATCCGGGATGTTCGTATGAGCATAGTGCCTCCCCTCATACGGATGCACGATTCGTGCCAACGAGTAAGGGGTACCCATCCAGCTGGTTGGTACGGAAATTGCCCCTTCATGAAGGACGAGTGCACCACTCAACACGAGGAGGAGTTGTGTCTGACCAGCAACGCCACGAAGAGGTAGAGAAGCGGGAATGGATCGACTCGCTCGACTACGTTCTCGACTACGAGGGGACCGAGCGGGCACAGGAACTGCTGGCCGTTCTGCACCAACGGGCGCAGCGGGCCGGCGTTCGATTCACCGTTCCCAGCGGAACGCCCTACCTCAATACGATACCCAAGACTCAGGAGAAGCCGTACCCCGGCAGCCGAGACATAGAGCGACGGATCAAGAGTCTCATCCGCTGGAACGCGATGGCGATGGTCGTTCGCGCCAACCGCGTCGACCACGGGATAGGCGGCCACATCTCGAGCTACGCGAGCTCGGCGACGCTGTGGGAGGTCGCCTTCAATCACTTTCTCCACGGCTACGGAGCGAACCATCGGCCCGACATCGTCTACTTCCAGGGCCACTCCTCGCCCGGCGTCTACGCGCGCGCCTTTCTCGAGGGCCGCTTGACCGAGAAGAACCTGGAGGAGTTCCGCCACGAGATCTCGAGCGAGCACGGGATCTCCTCCTACCCACACCCCAGACTGATGCCCGATTTCTGGCAGTTCCCTACCGTCTCCATGGGCCTGTCCGCGATCCAGGCGATCTACCAGGCGCGCTTCAGCCGTTACCTCGCCGACCGGGGCGTCATCGAGGAGGCAGGGCGGCACATCTGGGCGTTCCTGGGCGACGGCGAGATGGACGAGCCGGAGTCGATGGGTGCGCTGCCGCTCGCGAGCCGCGAGGGTCTGGACAACCTGATCTTCGTCATCGACTGTAACCGCCAGCGGCTCGACGGACCCGTTCGGGGGAACGGTCAGGTCATTCAGGAGCTCGAGACCGCCTACTCCGGTGCCGGATGGAACGTCATCAAGGTCCTCTGGGGAAGCGACTGGGATCCGCTCTTCGAAGCCGATGAGACCGGGGAGCTTGCGCAGGAGCTGGACAGGATGGTCGACGGACAGGCACAGAAGTACGCGGCCGCCGGCGGCGCATACTTCCGCGAGCGCTTCTTCGGCCGCAGCGAGCACCTCGCGGCGCTCGTGGAGAACTACTCCGACGAACAGCTCTCCAAGCTGCGGCTCGGAGGTCACGACCCGGTGAAGGTCTATAACGCCTACGAGCGCGCGATCCACCACGAGGGAAGCCCCACGGTCGTCCTCGCGCAGACGATCAAGGGCTACGGTCAGGGCGAGGCAGGCGAGGGCCGCAACGTCAGTCACAAGCAGAAGGAGCTCAACGAGCAGGAGCTGCGTCACTTTCGCAGCCGCTTCGGGGTTCCGATCAGCGACGAGGACGTCGCGAAGGCGCCGTTCTACAGGCCCGACGAGAACAGCGAGGAGATGAAGTACCTTCTCGAGCGCCGCGAGAAGCTGGGAGGGTTTCTTCCGAAACGCACGTCCGACTTCGATCCGCTGCCGCAGCCGAAGGAGAAGGCGTTCGCCAGATACGACAAGGGCAGCGAGGACCGTGAGTTCGCCACGACGATGGTGGCGGTGCAGCTCATCGGAGATCTGCTCTCCGACGACGAGCTCGGGAACCACGTGGTACCGATCATCCCCGACGAGGCGCGTACCTTCGGCCTCGAGGCGCTCTTTCGCGACGCGGGCATCTACTCGCACGTGGGCCAGAAGTACGAGCCTGTGGACCGCGAGAGCCTGCTCTACTACAACGAGGCAAAGAACGGCGCGATCCTCGAGGAGGGCATCACCGAAGCGGGGTCGATTTCCTCGTTCATCGCCGCGGGCACATCGTACTCGACGCACCGCGTGCCCATGGTACCGTTCTTCCTCTTCTACTCCATGTTCGGCTTCCAGCGCGTCGGCGACCTCATCTGGGCCGCCGGAGACAATCGCGCGCGCGGATTCCTGATAGGCGGGACAGCCGGTCGCGCGTCGCTTCCCGGAGAGGGGCTCCAGCATCAGGACGGCAACAGCCATCTCACGGCGATGACCGTGCCGAGCGTCCGCGCGTACGACCCGACCTACGCCTACGAGGTCTCGGCGATCATCCGCCACGGTGTGAAAGAGATGTACGAGGATAACGAGGACGTTATCTACTACGTGACCGTCATGAACGACAAGTACCCCATGCCGGCGAAGCCCACGGGTTCCGACGACGGCATCATCCGGGGCATGTACCGGATCCGGGAAGCCGATGAGCCGGCGATCCACCTCGCCGGCAGCGGCGCGATCCTCCTCGAGGCGATCGAGGCGGGGCGAATGCTCGCCGACGACTTCGGGATCCAGGCCGATGTCTTCAGCGCGACGAGCTGGAAGGCGCTCTACGACGATGCGATCCGCGTCGAGCGGTCGAATCGGCTTCATCCCACGAAGAAGGATGCGACCGCCTACGTCACCGAGCAACTCGCGGACGGCAAGCCCGCGCTCGCGGCGATCGACTACGTGCGCGCCGTCGCGCTCTCGGTGGGCAGCTGGGTACCGGGCGGGCTGACCGTGCTCGGCACCGACGGGTACGGGCAGAGCGACAATCGGCCGGCGCTGCGCGACCACTTCGAAGTCGACGCTCGCCATATCACGGTCGCGGCGCTGCACCGCCTCGCGCAGGAGGGCGTCGTGGAAGCAAAGAAGGCGCAGCAGGCGATCAAGAAGTACGAGATCGATCCAGGCAAGACCTTCTCGGCGGACGTATAGGAGCAACCATGGTCAAGGAAATCAAGCTTCCGGAAATCGCGGAGAACGTGAGCGAAGGGACGATCACCGGCGTCCTCGTGAAGGAGGGAGATACCATCGAGGCCGACCAGGGCATCCTGGAGATGGAGACCGATAAGGCTTCGGTCGAAGTCCCCGCGCCGTTCGGCGGCACCGTCGAGGAGATTCTTGTCGGCGCGGGCGACGAGGTCGTCGTCGGGCAGGCCGTGATGAAGGTCGAAGCCGGCGAGCGCGGTCGCGACGAAGAGGAGGCGAAGGCCGAGGCCGGCGAGGGCGGTCGCGACGAAGAGGAGGCGAAGCGCGAGGCCGGCGAGCGCG
>CAZVEF010000145.1:0-6374 GCA_964625715.1 uncultured Spirochaetaceae bacterium
CCGTCCGCCTCGCCGACCGCGCGCGCCGCCTCGCGCACCTCCCCGGGCAGCTCGTGGTCCTGCACGAGCAGATCGAGGACACCGGCGAGGTAGCGTTCCTCGGGCAGGCGACCGTCGCGTTGCCACCCCTCGAACAGGCGAACGATCTTGCGCCGGCGCGTGTTCGGGGCGAGGCTCGCAAGTTTGCGGATCGTGATCAACGGCGACTCCTTCGTCGGCGGCGCCCGGGGCGGCGCCCGCCCGGCGCCACCCGGCGCGGCGGCGCGGTCCGGCCCGGCCGATCAGAACGCAAGCTTGATCAGGTCGTACAGATCGCTCGTCGTGTGGGGAACGGGGGCACTCGCGCTCATGTCGAGCGAGGCGGCGAGCTCGGCGACGTCGACGAGGTCGTCGATCGCCAGGTCCATCTCGCGCAGCCGACCCGGAAGCTCGAGGATACCGATGATCCTGCGCACCGCGGCGCTCGCCTGGTACGCCGCGTCGGCCGGCTTGAGCTCGCGCACCTCCTCGCCGAGCGCGTGCGCGACACGCTTGAGCTTGTCGGGTCGGGCGAGGACGGTCGTATCGAGCACGTGCGGTAGAAGCACGGTCGCGATCCAGCTCTTGGGCACCGCGTGGACGCTGTTGATCGCATAGGAGAGCGCCCCGCCCACACCCTGGCTGCTCGCCGACAGCGCGAGCGCGGTAAGGAGCCCGGCTTCGCTCGCCCGGATTCGGTGCTTCGGCTCGTTGGGCGTCTCCGTGATGCCCTTCAACGCCTGCGCGAGGCGTGAGATCGCCTCGATCAGCAGCGTGTCGGAGAAGAACGACGATCGGTTCGAGACGTACCCCTCGACCGCGGCGAGCAACGTGTCCATCATCGCAGCGGCAGCGTACTTGGGCGACATCGTGAGCGTGAGGTTGGGGTCGACGAGGATCGCACGGGTCGTACCGGAGGGAAGCGCCACGAGCAAGGGGTGACGCGTGGTCGCGTCGGTGACGATGCACTGATCGCGGAGCATGTAGTGGTTACGGTACGAGGCCGGGACCTCGACGTAGGCGACCGGCGACCGCTCGTTGACTCGGCCGGCAAGCACATCGCCCACCTCCGCACCGCCGGCGGCGGTCGCGACGATCCGCGCGGCGGCGAGCACGCGCATGCCGCCCACGCCTACGATCACCTCCGCGTGACTCGCGCGGGCGACCGATGTGAGCTTGTCGAGCCCGGCGGTCGTTGCGCCCGGACCGATCTGGTCGTAGACGATGTTGCTGATCGAGCGTCGTTCGAGGATGTCCTCAATATGGTCGATGGTCCCGTGCTGACGGAGCACCGTCTCGGTTATCAGGAAGCATCGATTGCCGAGCGACCCGACGATCTGCCCGATGCGCTGGATGACGTCGGGGCCGAAGACCACGTGATTCGGAAACTGCAGAATGAGGTCGCTCATCTTCCCCCACCGAAAAAAAAGAGGCAGTGACTTTGCGCCCACTGCCTCCGTAGTCCCATATCCGCGGCCTTACAGGTTGAACATGTCCATGATCTGCTCGGCGACGTGCTCAACGACGCGATTGTCGATGTAGTCGGGGTCCTCGAGCTTTCGCTTCACTTCCGCGATGCGATCCTCGCGAACGTCAGGCGCCTGCTTGACCTGCTCTGCGACCCGCAGCATCTCCGCCTTGATCTTGGCTTCGTTGCTGAACGAGACGGAGTCGTTCTCGGGCTTGGACTGAGGCGCTTTGGTCTTGTCCGCCTGCGAGTAGCGCTGTACTGGGTCTACAGGGCCAAGCCGCTCGATGGTCATTGCAGAGCCTTCCTTTCATTACGTATCATCGACACCCAGACCCTCCAATATTACCCCTTTTTGGGTGGTCCGACAAGGAGCGCCAATTCGCCCTTGATCGCCTGCCGATTACTCATCGTCGCGAGCACGTCGGCCGCGCTGCCCTCCACGAGCTCCTCGTGGATCTTGGTGAGCTCACGTCCGACCAGGATCTGCCGCTCAGATTCAAGATCGGAGAGGTCACCCAATAACTTCAGCAATCGATGCGGCGACTCGTACAAAACGAACGACTCGCCGCGCTCGAGCAGCTCGGCGAGGCGCTTACGCCGGCGCCCCTGCTTGGGGGAGAGAAAGCCTTCGAAGGTGACGGCCTTGCCGGGAAAGCCGTTCGCCGAGAGCAGCGCGGTGAGCGCCGAGGGACCGGGAATCGGCGTGACCGGAAACCCCGCGTCGCGCACGGTCCGCACCATGAGCCGTCCAGGATCGCTGATCGAGGGCGACCCGGCGTCCGAGACGTAGGCCACGTCGGACCCCGCCTCGAGCGCCTGCACGATCCCGAGCGCGCTCTGCACCTCGTTGTGACCGTGGCCGCTGCGCAGCGGCTTGGAGATGCCGTAGTGGTCAAGCAGCCGACGGCTGTGCCGGGTGTCCTCGCAGACGATGAGATCGACGGACTTCAGGACCTCGAGCGCCCGGATGGTGATGTCGGACAGATTGCCGATGGGCGTGGCGACCATGAACAGGGTGGGCATCGAGAGCAGTGTACACCGGCGGTATCCGGCTGCCTACCGCGGAGCGCGGACGCGAGGCCGGGACGCCCGGGGTCGATGTCGAGACGCGTGTGCGGACGCAAGCCCTTCGCGCCGGCGCGCTTGTCGAGTACTATGCGAGGCATGCAGGCAGCGGTGCTCGTCCTGATGGCCGTCGTCGTCGGGGTGCTCATCTACACGCTCATCCGGCTGGGCAAGAGCGACTACACCTACCTCGCGGACCGCATGGCCGACCGTACGCGCGATCGGTTCGAGGTCCTCAAGCCGTGCCCGCTCTGCTCGACGATGCTCCGGAGGGGGGAGACGGTACACAGCGTCGTCTTCTCGGGCCCCGCGCGTTCCGAATCGGTGCAGCCGGGCACGGCTACCGCTGCGCGTCGCACCGGCTCGCGGCGAACGCCGGAGGAATCGATGGCCCATATCTTCGGCTGCCCCTACTGCTACCCGGCGAATGCCGGGCACCGGCGAGTGTGCCCGGTATGCAACCAGGTCGTCCCCGACGACGGATACGTGATCGCCCGCATGTTCGAGAAGCCCGGTCGCAAACACGTACACGTACTCGGGTGCACGCGCTGCCGCACCCCCTCAGGGCGCGCGGCCGGACGTACGCCCCCGGCGTAACAGAAACCACGGCGTGTGGACATATATACATCAGGAGGCGCACATGAAGCGGCTTGTCATCGCAGCGGTACTACTGATCACAGCCAGCTCGCTCTTCGGGTTCGGGGAGCGCGAGAGCGGCGAATTCCAATACTCCGGCATGAACGCGCTCGAGGTCGAGGCCGAGACGTTCGCGGTCGAGATCCGCGCGACGCGCGGTCGGCGCGTGGAGATGGAGGTGGAGAACGCCCCGAACTCATACACGGTCTACCACAGCACGGAAAACGGCGCCGTACGCGTATGGGTCGAGCGTACCTTCTCGCTCTTCTCGCGCCCGCACCGTGGGCGACTCGTCTTTCTCGTTCCGGCGGACATGGCGCTGACGCTGGATACCTCGACCGGCGAGGTCTACGCTACCGGCATCACGACGGACTCGGTGAGCATCGAGACTTCAACGGGCAGTGTCCTCGTCGAGGAGTTCACCCGTGGCGCGAGCGTCCGCTCGACCACCGGCGGCATCGACATCAGACGATCCGAAGGCGACTTCACCGTCCGCTCGACGACCGGATCGATCGCGATCACCTCGGTCGACGGCGATCTGGAGGTGAACTCGAGCACCGGTTCGCAGCGCTACGAGGAGATCACCGGAGACATCGACGCGCGCTCCACGACGGGTCGAATCGAGCTCTCCGACACCGAGGGCCGGCTGCGGTTGCGCACGTCCACGGGACGCCAGGTGGGCGCGGACGTTCGGTTGACCGGGGACAGCAGTTTCGACTCGACGACCGGGAGCATAGAGATGGACCTGGAGAACGACGTCCACGCGCTCGAGTTCGACCTGAGCTCGACCACCGGATCGCTGCGCGTGGGCGCGGACCGCAGTCAGCGCGAGCTCTTCCTGAGCGGCACCGGGCACACGGTCACCGGCTCGACGAGCACCGGCTCGCAGCACTACTTCTGACTCGCACGCCCGGCGGTGCTATACTTCGGCTCAGAATGCCGGATACGCCCATCGACATCGACCTCAGCGCCAGTGACCCGGAGATTGCCCGGCTCGAGCGGCACAGCTTCGTCAATCTGATCAACGTCGTCCACGCCGAACTGCAGCTCATCGAGCGCATGCTCGGCGCGCCCGGGTCGCTGCGCAGCGCGATCCATCTCGCCGAAGCTGCGAGCCGGGCGTTCAAGGAGGCCCGCGTCGCACGCCGTCACCTCGGCGAGCTTGTCCGGTTCGCCTCGCTCATCGAGTGCGACCTCGACGAGACGCTCGCCGAAGCGGGCGACGCTGCCGATGACGACGACCTGCGCGAGGCGTGTTCGATTCTCCACGACGTCTTGCCGGACGCGCATCTGCGCGTCCACGAGGTCGTCGCCCGTCACCGGCTGCCGTGGCCCAAGCGTGAGCTCGACCCGGCGGAGCTCGCGGCTGCCTTCGAGGAGCTCGGCCCGGCAATCGCGGTTCGGACCGAGGCCCCGACCGTCCGGCTGCCCAACGGCCTCGACACGGCCGTCACGACGATGGCGAAGGACAACCATCCCGATGCGAGGGTGGAGCGGGTCGCGATCGAGCAGGCCGATGTCACGCGCGTTACGGTAACGGGGATCGGCTCTCCCGACTACTTCGCCCCCCTCGCACGCCATGCGCGCCCGAGCGAGCTTCACACGATCCTCGCCGACCGTGGAGAGCCGCTGCGCGGCGCGATGCTGCTCGCCTACTACGCGGTCCCCGACGGGAGCACGCGCATGGCCGTCGACGGCGAGGGCCGATTCACGCTCCGCGCCGAGCTGTTGTCGCCCGCCCCGGTCGACGATTCCGACTGACAGACCGGTCCCGAGCCTCTATAATCCTCCGTGGCGGAGGAGAACAGCATGCAGACCGCGAGCGCACGACAACTCGCCGACCGGCCGGATCGTCTCTCGCTGGGCGTCAAGCTCGGCTTCGGCGTCGGCGACCTGGGCGGGAACCTCTTCTTCACCGTGGTGGGGTTCTACCTGCTCAACTACCTCACCGACTCGTTCGGACTTGCGGCTGCTGCCGCGGGTACAGCGGCGCTCCTGGGAACCGTCTGGGACGCGATCACCGACCCGGTCGTCGGCTACATCTCCGACCGGACGCACACGCGCTGGGGACGGCGACGGCCGTACATGGCGGTGGGGGCGGTCTTCCTCTTCGTCCTGCTGATCCTCATGTTCACCAACCCCGGGATCACCTCGGACGCCGGCAAGTTCACCTACGCGCTCGTGATCTACTGCCTGCTGAACACCGCGTACACGCTCGTGAACATCCCCTATGGCTCGCTTACCCCCGAGCTCACGAGCGACTTCGACGAACGGACGACGCTCAACGGCTACCGGATGTCATTCGCCGTCGTGGGCACGCTCATCGGCGCGGGAACGGTCCTCCCGCTCGTCTCGCTGTTCGGCGGCGATCCGACCGGCTGGACGGCGACGGCCGCGATCATGGGAGCGGTGATGGCGACTGCGACGTTCATCACGGTGCTCACCGTGAAGGAGCGACTGGGCGCTCCGCTGAAGCAGAAGGTGCACATCATCCGCTCGTACCTCCAGGTTGTCGGACAGAAGTCGTTCCTGACGATTCTCTTCCCCTACGCGCTGCACATGACCGGCATCACCGTCATCCAGGCGAGCCTCATCTACTACTTCCGCTACATCTACGAGGCAGAAGATCAGTTCACCTTTGCGCTGCTGTTCCTGCTCGTGGCCGCGCTCGTGTTCATCCCCATCTGGGTGCTGATCTCCCGGAAGATCGGGAAGAAGTCGTCGTACAACGTAGGCATGGGCATCCTCGCCGCCGCGGTCCTCGTCTTCTTCTTTCTGGGGACCGATCTGCCGGTCTGGTTCGCGTTCGTCGTCTTCGGCGTCGGCGGCATCGGACTGTCCACGAATTACGTGATGCCGTGGTCGCTCGTGCCGGACGCGGTGGAGTACGACTTCGCGGAGAACGGCAGGCGGCGCGAGGGTATCTTCTACGGCATGTGGACATTCACGAGCAAGCTGGGATCCGCGCTCGCCCGCGGCTTGACCGGCTGGATCCTCGCGCTCTTCGCGTACGTAGAGCCGCAGACCGCAGGCGGAGTACCGGCCCAGCCGGACTCGGCGATCATGGGCATCAGGCTGCTCACCGGACCGATCCCGGCATTCTTCTTCGTCCTCGGCATCGTGGTACTCAGCTTCTACCCGATCACGCGCAGCGTCTACGACGAGATCATGAAGAAGGTTGAGG
>CAZVEF010000146.1:0-6341 GCA_964625715.1 uncultured Spirochaetaceae bacterium
GGAAGGCCGTGGCAGTCCCAGCCGAAGCGGCGTTCGACCTTCTTGCCCTTCATCGACTGATAGCGCGGGATGATGTCCTTGATCGTGCCTGCAAGGATGTGCCCGTAGTGGGGCAGACCGGTCGCAAACGGAGGACCGTCGTAGAAGACGTACTCGTCGTTGCCCTCGCGCTGAGCGATCGATTTCCTGAAGATCTCGTTGGCTTCCCAGAAGGAGAGGATTCCTTCCTCCATCTTCGGGAAATCAACCCGCGGATCTACCGGCTTGTACAAAACTCCCTCCTGTGGAAACCATCCCCGAAATCGGCGAGCTTAGAGTGTAGAAAAAGACACAAAGTCGGTCAAATGGCCCGCCGCGCTGGTGCACCCGCCGCCGTGGCCGCGCGGATTCGCTGTCGGTATCTTGACGCGATGGACACCATTCTCGCCGAGCTCGAATCGTGGCGCAACGATCACGACCTCGCCTTGCTCGTCTTCACGACCTCCGACTGCGGTGTCTGCAACGCCCTGAAACCGAAGGTCGCCGAACTCACGAGCGAGTACCCCCGTCTCGCAGTGCGCTACATCGACGTCGAGGAACACCCCGAGGCGGCCGGCCAGTACAGCGTCTTCGTCGTACCGGTCTTCCTGCTCGTCGTGGGCGGACACGAGGCGCTGCGCCTCGCGCGGCACTTCGGGATGCACGAGCTCGAGCGCCCCGTCGCGCGCTACGCAGAGCTGCTCGAGGAATCGTGAGCGGTACTACCTCTTCACGGATCCCGATCCCGATCGCCTCGTCTTTCAGCTCGTCGGCTACCGACCCGAGAGCCTTCTCGAGACGGCCCGCGTGCTCGCCGACACCGGCGCGGCGCACCGCCGATCCGACGAGTACCGGGTCGATCTCCTGCGGACCGCGATGCGTTTCTTCGAGCTCCTGGAAACGTTTCAGCCACGCGACTTCTGGCCGACGAGGGCCCGGCGATTCGTCGCCTACCTGCTCGACAACGCGAGGTTCGGCCATTCGACCGCCGCTCGACTCGCGCAGACGCGCGACTACCAGACGATCCGAGAGGAGCTGGTCGGCTACTTCCGGACGCATCGCGAGGCCGCCGTCCACGTGGAATCAGGCTGACGCAGAGGTCACGGCGACGGCGTCGACGTATCCCTCCGAGGCGTAGGCGAGGATCAGGTGGTCGGCGGTGTAGAGCCGACCGGCATGCGTCCGCACCGCTGCGACGAGCAGCCGATCCACCGGATCGCCGGCGAAGGTTCCGGGCAGCCGAACGCTCTCAGCAGCGACTCTCGCATCGATTTCGAGGAGATTCAGCCCGGGGGTTTCCAGCGCTTCGTGCAGCCAGCTCTCCACGGGGACTGCGAAGCGCACGCGCCCGATCGACTCGAGCGCCGCAACCTCCCAGAGCGAGAGCGTCGCGACGAAGAGCGAACCGTTCGAAGCGGCGACTTCCAGATCCGCCACGCGCCGGTCGTCCAGCCGCGCGTCGCCCTCCATCAGCCAGAGCCAGGCGTGCGTATCAAGTAGGTTGAGCGTCGGTTGACTCGTCACTGCCGTCCTGACGGCCTCCCGCCCACGCCTGGGGAACCGGTCCGATGAGATCCGAAAACGATTCGATCCTGCCCCGCAGACGACCGAAGACCGGCCGAGGCTTTCGCTGCTCTACGGCAACGAGTTGTGCGACCGGTCGGCCGTGCTTCGTGATCACCACCTTCTGGTGGGTGTCGTGGACGAGGTCCATCAGCTGCAGGCATTGCGCCTTGAATCTGCCCGCGGCCATCTGCATGCAGCTGCCTCCCAGTTCGGACCCCGCACACGCCCGGTGTGTTACTATGGTCATAGTATCATGGTCATCTCCTCACGTCAAGCCCTCTTCCGGGTTTTTTTCCGTCAACGCCCTGCGCGTGACACGCCCGAAAGATCGACGCTATACTCCCGCCGAGGAAGCCCGTGCACCAGATCGCTCCGGCCGAGCTCGAGATCGCCATCGTTTCCGCGACCTTCGCGATTGGATACGCGGCCTACTACTCGGTGTTCCACAGCGCGCGCGTTCGTGCATGGTTCGCCGGACGCTACGAGCACGATCGCTCGGAAACGCTGCGCAACCTCTTCTACCGCGCGCTCATGGTTCTCGGTTTCGGGATCGTGCCGGCGGTTCTGCTCTCGGTGTTCGGACCGCGATCGCTCGCCGACTACGGTCTCATTCTCGTCTGGGATACCGGGCACGCGGCGATCACCGCGGCTCTCTCGCTCGTCGTTGTCCTGGTCATCCGTATCAACCCGGGCCGCAGGAAACTGATCGGGATGTACCCGCAGATGCGGATCGCCTCGTGGTTGCCCCGCCACGTCGTGATCAACGCGCTCGGCTGGGCCGCCTACCTGTTCGCCTACGAGCTCATGTTCCGCGGGTTCCTGCTGCGCGCGCTCCTGCCCTGCGGCGTGGTGGCGGCACTGTCGGTCAACACGTTGCTCTACGTCGCCGTCCACGTCCCCAAAGGTCTCTCCGAGGCGATCGCGGCGATTCCGTTCGGGCTTCTCGTCTGCTGTCTGAGTCTGGAGTTCGGGACGATCTGGCCGGCTTTCTTCCTGCATCTCGCGCTCGCGCTCGCGAACAGCTTCGTCGCGATCGCCGAGAATCCGCGGATGCGCATCGCGCCGCGCCGGCGAGAGATCACTACCGCGCCATCCGGTCGATCCGACGAGCCGAACGCCTGAGTATCGCGCGGACGAGCCACGGCGACAAACGCGTGATCGCGACGAGCGCAACGCCGGCCGTCGTGAGCACCCTGCTCGTACGGCGACGGACGACCATGCGATACGCCGCCTGCGCCACGCGCTCCTGGCTCATCGCGCGCGGACGCGGCAGGAGCGGCGTCGGCGAGCCATCGGCAGAAAGGATCGTCTTCCCGGAATCGTTCTGCGTCACGCCCACGTAGAGCACCCCCAGATGAACTCCGCTTCCGGCAAGCTCGGTGCGCATGCTTTCGACCAGAGCGTTCAGCGCCATCTTGCTCGCCGCGTAGGCGGATACCAAGGGAAAGCCCCAGATTGCGACGAGGCTCGAGATGAATACGATACTCCCGCCGGATTGCACCACGTGCGGCAGGGCCGCGCGCGTGAGATACGCGGTGCCAAGGAGATTGGTCCGCACGACGCGTTCCCACACCTCCGGTTCTGTGTCGGCGAAGCGCCCCCGCATGACCGTGCCGGCGTTGTTCACCACCACGTCGATCCCGCCGAGCAGTCGAACGGTATCGGCGACGACACGGGAAGCCTCATCCGCAACCGCTACGTCGCCTGCCACCTCGTATACGTCCATGCCGGCGCGACGGAGCTGTGACGCGGTTTCGCTCAGATGGGCGAGATCGCGCCCGTGGACCGCAACCCGAGCGCCCGCGCGAGCGAACCGGCGTGCGATCTCGCGCCCGATACCCCGGCTCGAGCCGGTGACCAGTACTCGCACCCCGGCCCTACACGCGGTCCGGCGCGGGGAGCTTACGCGGGATCTTGCCGTCGTCGTCGTAGACGTAGCCGTTGGAGACGAACCACTCGAACGCTTCTTCTATGGCGATCTCAACCGGCGTCTGCGGCAAGTCCAGCTCGCGAACGGCCTTCTCGGCGCTGTAGTAGTGGCAATCGCAACTGATCTGAGCCATCGCGTAGCTCACGACCGGTTCGGTGCGCCGAAAGAACGAGACAACGGACCCCGCCATGCCGGTAGCCTTCACGATCCAGTCGGGAAAGGTCCGTTTCGGTACCGGCACGCCCAGCACGCGCCCGATCGTGCGGAAGATCTCCGGGTAGCTCAGGTTGACGTTGCCCAGGATGTAGGCTTCACCCACGCGCCCCCGGTCGAGCGCGTTCGCGATGCCAACCGTAACGTCTTTGACCGCGACGCAGTTACGGCCACCCGGTGCGAAGCCGGGGACTTCCCGGCGATAGACCCGCAAAATCATCTTGCCGGCGCCCGGAACGCGATCGTACGGCCCCCACATGAAGGTCGGGTTGACTTCGACGACCGGCACGTGCCCGCGCCGGCTGGCTTCCATGACCGCGAGGTGCGCCTCGTACTTGGAGTCCATGTAGTCGACGCCGTACTTCCGCGAACCGTACTCGCCGCTCTCGGTGCCGGGCCGCTGCCTGGTCCCCGGCGCGAAGGTATTCGCCGTCCCGATGTGCACCATACGGCGGACCCGGTGCCTTCGCGCCGCGCGCAGGACGTTGTTCGTTCCTTCCAGATTGATGCGCCTCACGATGGGCGAACGAGCAGGCCAGATCGACGTAGAGGCCGCGGCGTGGACGACCGCGTCGCAGCCGTTCACAGCGGCGTCCACCGAGTCCGCATCCAGCAGGTCGGAGACGACCCGTTCGACGTCAAGCGTGTCAATCGTCGTCGTGTTACGGTTCGCCTGGACCATACCGCGAACGCGATGACCTCGCCTCAGCAGCTCGCGGGACAGGTTACTGCCAACGAAGCCGTCGGCTCCGGTAAGAAGCACCTTCATGCGTCGTTCGGCTCCGTCGGTGCGGTCTCGGGCTTTCGTCCGGCGAAGATATTGTACGTACAGACCTTCCGCAGGTAGTACACGTGCCGAAGCACCTGCAGTCGCACGAAGATCATGACGAGCATGCGTCGAATCGGCCCCCGGAAGGTCGAGTGACGGAACCAGCGGTGGTGCAGAGCAAAGCCCTTGAGGATCGGCGCGGTGATGTCCTCCTCGGACTCTACCCGAAGACCCGAAGCCGCCAGACGAGCGCGGTAACGCGCGAGGGGCCAGTAGTTCTGCGAGAGACGCCGCTCCCACCATCGCAGCAGAACGTTGCGGTTGTTCGGCTTCATCAGGATGTCCGCTATTACGAAGACCCCGCCCGGCTTGAGAATCCGGTAGATCTCCCGGAAGAAGGCGTCCTTGTCCGGGTAGTGGAAGGCGCTCTCGACGTTCAGCAGGGCGTCGTAGCTGTTGTCGGGAATCGCGTGCATCTTCTGAGCGTCGGACTCGACAAAGTCGATGTGCCGCAGCCCCTTGCGCGCGGCTATCCGGTTCGCAAGCTCCACGTTATCCGCGTTGTAGTCGAGCCCGGTCACCCAGTCGGGGCCGTACCTGGAGAGGACGTACATGGACTGAACACCGTTCCCGCATCCGACTTCGAGCAGCCGGTTGCCGCGCAGATCAGGGAAGTGGCGCATGCACGCTTCGGTGAGATTCACCTGCCCATCGATCAGCGAGTCGTTGCTCGAGCCGTAGTACGGAAAGTGCACCATCCAGTGTTCGCCGGCGATCTCCTCGTACAGATCGTTCATGATCCTGTGATAGCCGGTCAGAGACAGGCCGCCCTTGATGAGGCCGGCGGTCTTTCCGACGGCGAGACTCGTAGTACTCACTCGCACCCCCGATTGCGCATCGGCGACCGCCGTTTACCGGTCGGCGCCCGATACTCCGACACTCTACGACAAAACGCTGCAGTCGGCAACCGTCGCAGCGGCGGGCCCGGCGTTGCTTGGCGGTCTCACGGGCCGGGGAACAGCTCGTCGATCTGATCGAGGAGATCCGGGTTGAGCGTCACACCGGAAGCCCGGACGTTCTCCTCGAGCTGCGCGGGCGAGCTCGCACCCACGATGAGCGTATCCACGTCGCGGCGCTGCAGGAGCGCGGCGAGCGCCATCTGCGCGGCCGACAGATGACACTCCCGGCCGAGCTCGGCGAGCCGATCGACCCGAGAGAGAACCTCGTCGTCCGAAAGGTGCTCGCGCATGAACATGTTCAGGCTCTCGATCGACCCGCGCGACCCGTCCGGAACCGCGCCTGCGCTGTACTTCCCCGTGAGAACTCCCTGCGCGAGCGGCGAGAACACAGCTACGCCGAGCCCGTGGTTCGCGCAGACCGGCAGCACGCGCTCTTCGATACCCCGGTTGAGCAGCGAGTAGATGGGCTGATCGACGGCGGGGGGAATCCAGCCGTTTGCCTTGCACTTGCTCGAGGCGTCGGCGATCTGATCGGCGGTCCACTGGCTGACGCCCCAGTGCATGATCTTGCCCATGTGGATGAGGTCCTGCATCGCCTGGATGGTCTCGACGAGCGGGGTGTGCTCGTCGTAGCGATGGCAGTAGTAGATATCCACGTACTCCTGGCGCAGGCGAGCGAGGCTGTCGTTGATCGAGTCGAAGATGTGCTTTCGGGACAGGCCGCGATCGTTCACGCCGTCGCCCATGGGGAAGTAGACCTTGGTCGCCAGCACGTAGTCCTGACGCCTCACCGCCCCGGGGAGGACTCGCCCGAGAAGCTCCTCCGCCCGCCCTTTCGCGTAGACGTCCGCGGTATCGATGTAGTTTATCCCGAGGTCGAGCGCGG
>CAZVEF010000147.1:0-6268 GCA_964625715.1 uncultured Spirochaetaceae bacterium
ATGCGTCGTGTACGTGTTTGCGAACATGGTGCCGTTTCGCACGAGTCTGTCGACGTTCGGCGTCGCGTTCCTGAGCGCCGGGTGCCCGAGCGTGGCGAGCATACGCCCGTCCCAGCTGTCGGTAAGAATGAAGAGGATGTTCGGTCGTGTTCGTTGTGCCTGACCCATCGTCGCCTCTGCTCCCCCTCGCCGCGTCGCTTCCGGTTGCAGAACGCGCGACGATCAGATATCTTTGAACTAGTTCAAAAGCTCGATCAGACTACCATATGCGGAGGCGTCTATCAACCGGCCAAACATCGTATTCATCGTCGCAGACCAGTTCCGCGGAGACAGCCTTGGATGCGCGGGGCACCCCGACGTTCGAACCCCAACCTACGACCGTCTCGCGTCCGAAGGCGTTCGCTTCACGAACGCCTACACGCCCAACCCGATCTGCGTTCCCGCTCGCGCGACCATGATCACCGGCAACTACTCGCACAAGTGTACGCGAACCAAGAACAACGGCGGCGCGATCGGGGACGATCAGGCGAAGCTGCCCCAGCTCCTCGCCGACGCCGGCTACGCGACCTACGCCTCCGGAAAGCTTCACTACATGCCCTACGCGGCCCCGGGCGAACCGCGCGTGACCCACGGCTTCCAGCACTGGGCCAGCGCCGAGTCCGGCAGGATCATCAGGCAGTACGATCCGCAGGGCACGAAGCGAGGCGTGGAGGACTACTTCGACTACCTGGACGATGTGGGGTGGCGTGGCTACTCACGCGCACACGGTGTGGGCAACAACGATGTGCATCCGGCGATCAACCCGCTTCCCGAGGAGCACCACGTTGACTCATGGGTCGCCACGCGCGCGATCGACTACCTCGAGCGGCACGTCGACTCGAACCCGGACCAGCCGTTCTTCCTCAACGTCGGCTTCCCCAAGCCGCACTCACCCTTCGACCCGCCGTACCGCCACGCCGCCGCCTACGACCCGCGCACCGTCCGGAGCCCTGCGCAGAACCGCGACGAGCTCCCCCGGACACCCACCGCGCGCATGAGCGCGATCGAGCACGGCCAGGATCTGCTCTCACCGGAGACGCTCCAGGTGATCCGCGCGTACTACTACGGACTCATCTCGTTCCAGGACGAGCAGGCGGCGCGGATCCTCGCCGCGCTGGAACAGCTGGGCCTGGACGACAACACCATCGTCGTCTTCACCGCCGACCACGGAGAGATGCTCGGCGACTTCGGCTTCTTCTTCAAGAGCTGCATGTACGAGGGCGCGGCGCACGTCCCGCTCATCGTCCGGATGCCGGGCGGCCGCACGGGCACGAGCGACGCGCTCGTGGGATTGCAGGACATCATGCCGACGCTCTGTTCTGTGGCCGGGGTCGAGCCGCCCAACCCGGTAGACGGGCGCTCGCTCCTGCCCTACCTGGAAGCCGGCACCGGATCGCCGGCGGGCTCCACGTCGGACCGCGAGCTCTTCGTCTCGTACAGCCTGGATTCGCCCAACCAGACCGCGATGATCACCGACGGTCGGTTCAAGTACGTGTACAATGAGAGGGGCGGCGTGGAGGAGCTCTACGACCTGGGCGACGATCCGCGGGAGGAGTACAACGTCGCAGGCGATGCGGCGCACGCCGCGCGGGCGGCGGAGCTCCGGAGAGAGCTCATCGCGTGGGCTCGAGAGAACCGTGACGAGCAACTGCTCGACGGCGACGATCTGCGGGCCTCGCCGGCGGTGGATATGGATGAGATCACCTTTGACGTGAACCGCATGGGGTGGCGCTGGTACTGAATGGCACGGCTTTCGATCAAGCGATTCGCCCGCGAGATCGGGCTCTCGGTCGGTACGGTTTCAGCCGCGCTCAACGGGCTCCCGTCGGTGAAGGCGGAGACCGCGCACTACGTTCGCAAGAAGGCGCTTGAGTACGGATACGCGCCCAATCCGTGGGCACGCAAGATGCAAGACCGCGCGTCGCGGCTCTTCGCGATCGTCCTGCCACGTAGACCGACCAATCTCACGAACACGCTTACTCAGGAGATTCTCGACGCGCTGCGACAGGAGGGCTTCGCGGCAACAGTCTACTACATCGACGACGCGACCGAAGTCGACCTCTACCGGACCCCGGCCGACGGTTTCCTGCTCGTCTCCTCCGGCTTCCCCAGGTTGAGAGCGTCGCTTGATGCCAGAGAGATCCCGTACGTCGTGGTAGACCCTCGCGACCGGGAGGCCGACGCAGGAACGATCTCGTACGGCCCTGCAATCCTCCTCGACCGTCACGGCGCCGCCCGGGAGGCGGCGGAGATCCTCTACGACGCCGGCTGCGCGCGCTTCCTCTTCTGCGGCGATCCCGCCGGTCCCAAGTACGAGGGATACGCCGAGCGCGTCCACGAGCTCACCGGCGACGGCGCGATCGTGGTGGTCGACTCGGTTTCCGGCCGAACCGCCGGCGGCGATCACATGCGTGGGATCGTGCTCGGCCGGAGCGAACGGCGGCGGCCGGCCGGTCGCGCCGAACGCGCCGTCGCGCCACCGGGCATCTGGGTCGCGGGGCTCCGCGACATGGCGGCGCTGATCCGAGTCTGCGACCGGAACGGCATCGAGATAGGGCGCGACCTCTACTCGCTCTACTGGGGCGCGCACTTTCACGAGCTTCCGGGGTTCGACGATCTGAGTTACATCGGCGAGCCGGCACGCGGTTTCTTTACCGCCCTCATCAACTGGGCGCACGATCCGCAGCGCGCACCGGCCGAGCCGGTGCACGCGAAGCTCCAGGCGCAGATTCGAGCGTCGGTCAGGCTCTCGACTTCGACAGGTGCTTTCTGAGCGTGTTCATGTTCCGATCCGGATCCTTGAGGCTCCGCGGGTAGTAGTAGTAGAGAACGTGCTCGGCGCCGAGCGAGAGCACCTCGGGCAATCGTCGGTCCATGATCTCGACGTCTTCCTCGGCCATCGCGTGGTTCTCGATCAGGAAGAGAGGACGTTTGCCGTTCCTCCGGGCGAGCTCTACGAAGTACGGTCCCTGCTCGCACAGGAGCTTCTCTGCACGAGTCGCTCCGCTGTCGTTCCCGCCCTTGTCCTCCGCGCGGTACGGGCGCCCGTCGCAGCCGTACTCGTCCAGGTTACCGATCTGAGCCGGACGCTCGGCACGGTAGCCCGTGAGATACCCGTAGACGAACGCGCTCAGGCGGAGGTCCGGGCTCATACCGCGGGCCTCGCCGTTGACCCGGTCGAAGAAATCGCAGAAGGCGTCGATGTGCGCATGAAGGTCGTCAATATCGCCGCCGCGACCCGTATCCGAGTCCGCGAGCGCGCGCTTGGCGGCCGAGGAGTAGTCCATCGCATCGAGCGCCTTGAGCTCGTCCCAGACGATGCCCGCGAACGGCGCAATCCCGAGCATCCGCTCGATCGACTCGCAGAAGAACTCGAAGGTCGCCGGATGATGCACGCTCGCGAGCGGCCCGAACGCGCCGATCAGCGGCGAGCCGTCGGCCCTCAGCATGGTGGCTTCCGGGTTCGTCGCGCAGAAGAGGCTGGGAACCTTCGGGCAACCGGCAACCAGGTTGCCCCACCGGCTGGGTGTTGCCAGCAGCTTCATGCCCACCCGATCGGCCTCGCGATAGAGGATCTCGATGTTCTCCACGGCGGCGAAAAGGTCCTGCTCGAGAATACCAATCGCGACGGCATCGGTCCCCATGTCGGCCATCCACTCCATGTCCTCGCGGACGTGTCGCGGCACGATCGTGTACATGTGGGCCCGGAAGTAGTATGCGCTGAGATACATGAGTTCCTCTTTGTTGCTTGTCGGCAGAAGACTACCATGCGTCGGAACTTCGCGGCCAGCGCCCCGGGACGGGAGCGAAGGAGCGGCTCGCGTATGCGCTCGGCTCCCCCGCATGCGCGAAGGCGTGGGCTCTGTAGCTCGACCTCGTGGCGGTTTCGGAGGTACACCGCGTGCATGGGGCACATTGGCACGACCGATACCTGCTTGCGTCTGTCGCCGTTGAAGCGGTCGCTCAGAGCGTCGCTCCGGGCGGCATCGTCCGGTGCGCGACGGTGCTCCTCACCGCCCGCGTGTCGTGCAGCTAAGCCCCGAGATAGCGATGTTCCGTATGCGCCCGGACACCGGGTCCTTGCGCCGGTGATACTGAATATCAAGACATGTCGGACGCTCGAGGGGGTGTCGGTCATGTTCGCACCCGGTACACTTCATTGACCTCGCCAAACCCGGAACTGACGTGCTCCGGCTGTCATGCCGAATCGGAATCCTACTACGGGACCTTCGTATTGGGAGTGGAGCTAACGAATGCCGGCGGTAGGGACGCCGGGAATATCGAGTACACCCTGTTTGTCCTCGGCTCGGAGGGGGAAGCCGTCATCTACGATCTTTCTCCCGAATACAGCGATCCGGTCCATGCGGTCACCGCGGGGGGAACGACTACTCCTCGTTCATTGGCGTTACGGAGAGGTATGTCCCCTGCTGCTACGAGCTCTTCGTCTATTGGCACGACGATGCCGGCACGGAGTATGGTCCCATCCCCGTGGAGGGTGGCTTTGTCGTGGACCGGCAGACGGAGCGGGGGCGGATCAAAGAGGTGCCATCAATAGGCGGACGCACCGGGGATTCCGGCGGCGTCCATAATTGTGTAATCCCGGCGACCGGAAAAGCGCTATTCAATCAAACGCGCGAGGGCCTCCCAATCGAGCTCGCGGGTAATCGCGTCCATGCGCGTCTTCATATCCGGGCTGCCTGCGTACAGGCTGATTATGAGAAAACGCGCCGCGGTCGCCCGGCCGTTTCGATCGAAGAGCGTGGGATTCACCCGGACTACACCCCGCGGTTCGGTTGATCCCGGGGTGCCGGGAGGCACCATATACGTGGATCCGGGAGTTGCGGCAAGGCGGAAATTGAGCGCGGCCTGGGCCTGGGCATTCCTTTCCGCCCGGGTCATTGCCGCGAGCTGCGCCTTCAGATCGGAAATGGGTTTCTCCATCTCGGCGTGGTACTCCGCTGCTCCTTGCTTCGTCTGATCGTACTCTTCCATATCCATAGCTCCGACTGCCTTGAGGAGCTCCGCTTTCTGGGCCAGTAATTCCTCACGCTTTTCCGGGAACATCTCAATCTGCTGTCGGATGCTCTCTTCGATGCCCCGTATCAGCTCGTCCTGCATTTCCGCCCCGCTGGGTAACTCGCTTGCCCGCCTCCTCTGCTCGGCGAGAACGTCCTCCTGCCGGCGGATCAGGTCGCTTACATATTCCTCCGTGGAGACCGGGAGCCAAAGGGGCGGACAGCCGGGCCCGGGAATCACTACGAACCGTGGGGGCTCCTGATATTTCATCCGTGCGTCGGCTTCCGCCCGGTAGACGGGGAAACGGCCTATGGTACCCTCCTGAAGGGGTTCGAGGAACCAGGGCTCGCCTTCGAGGGATTCGACGCCGGGGCCCATGAGTAAAACGGGGACGGGATCATTCCCGTAGACCATAATATGCCCCGTGTAATCCACATCACTGACCTTGATGCGCCCTCCGCTCCGGTAGTAGGGATACAGAAAGAGATTGAGCTCCATCCCCGTTCCTGCCGGGACCCCCTCGGCCCACCGAGGCAGGGTGAGGTCTACACTCCGGCTCCCTTTGATCTCGAACCCCAAAGGGGACGACAGGGTCGGTGTTGCCCGGAAGATATCCGCCATGTCGCCTAAACGTTCGTAGATATCGTTTATCTGTGTTGTGTTCGGCCGACGGGGATTCAGCCTTCCCGTTCGATGAGCACTGTCGGGCACCCACTCACGCCACCTGCCCGGTTTATGTGCGGGATTGTCCGTTTCTCCTGCGGCGAATACCAATGCCGCCAGCAGCAGGGCCGTGGCACATACCGCACGTTTCATATACACCCTCCTTCACAGCTTCTTTGTGCAATTGTATCACGACGTGACTGTAGTATGTGCCGACTGCTCGACGGCCGCGTCATTCAAGACCTCTCTGTTACATCGGTGTCTTCAACCGGGCCGGCGAGACTCTCCGTGAGATCAGCGGTCAGGCAGCCCGATCTCGGGAAGACCGTTCAGACCAGCCGGCCGTGGGCGCGAAGCCGCGGCATTGAGTGCTTCATAACGGCGCGCATGCGCTGCGCAGTGCCCTGCGAGAGTAGTGCCGGTGAGGGCCGGACGTAAACGCAGAATCCCGGGTCCCCGTGAATGGAGATGCAGGAGTGAGGCGAGTGCACGAAGCGTGCCGTGGCTCACGGTGAGAGCCGGGAAGATCTACGGCACCGTCGTCTTGACA
>CAZVEF010000148.1:0-6266 GCA_964625715.1 uncultured Spirochaetaceae bacterium
TCAAGGACGGCGGTCACCGGCTCTTCGAGCGCGACGAGGAGACTCGGGCCTACATGGGCACGATGCTCGAGAGGATCCGTGCAACACCCCAGGGGACAGTGGCTGCATGGACAGGACAGCCCTTCGGTCGGTCGGTCTCCACGTCTCCGGATCAACCAGATAGCTGCGGCCCTGTAGTTAACGATAGGAAAACCCAGTGTGCTGAGCTCTCCCAAGCCATTTCGTGCTCTTCTGTATGCTTGTCCCACCGGATCGGAGCGCGCCTGTCCTGGTCTGCCGGTCAGGCCCAAGTCGGAGTCTCTCAGTTCAGCATGGTTGGATCGAAGAGAGGCTCGAAGCCCGGGTCTTCGGGCACGGAGGTTTCATCCAGGTGTGATGCCCGCCAGCTCGCCGGCGCTCGGGCGGCGACGTGTGGCGTCTGAGCCCGGCGGCCCCTGGTACGCGACGAGTAGAGGCCGCATCGCCTGATCAGCTGCACTCGTTGGGGCGGGACCATGCTGGACGAAGCCGCAGACGGCTTCGTCAGGTGTGCTTCGGCCAGGAAGTCCAGCACATCAAACAGGTGCACGTTTTCCTTGAAGTAGTCTGAGTATCTGGTATGGAACAGGACCTTCCCAAACGACAGCGGAGGTCGGGCACTGCACTCGGCGAGTAGCTCCTTAGCTACAAGGAGCCAGATGAGCCGCCTGCACAGCGCTTCGGTCATCTGTCCGAGACCCGAGAGCGGCACCTGGATGAACCGACCCTCCTCGTCGAAGCCTCCTTCCAAGACCAGGCAGTGGTGATGGTGCAGAATGCCACAGGTGACCGCAGTCGCAGTTGCATGGCGGCCGCGTCTTGTGCGCCCGCCCGCCGCAAAAACTCTTGACGAATCGAGTGCCGCGATGGAATCTATCTTCGGTATATTTCATTCACCATCTCATTCGGTGTCGGAGGTATTCGGCATGGCCAAGCAGTTGGTGTTCGACGAGCTCGCGCGACGCGAGCTCATGCAGGGCGTCGAAGCGCTCGCCCGGGCGGTACAGATGACGCTGGGACCACGCGGCCGCAACGTGGTCATCGACAAGAAGTGGGGCGCGCCCACGGTCACGAACGACGGCGTGACGATCGCGAAGGAGATCGAGCTCCCGAAACCCTACGAGAACATGGGCGCTCAGCTCCTGAAGGAAGTCGCGAAAAAGACGAACGAGGTCGCCGGCGACGGGACGACGACGGCGACGGTGCTCGCCGCTTCGATTCTCCGCGAGGGCGTCAAGAGCGTCGCCGCCGGGATGGATCCGATGGACCTCAAGCGAGGGATCGACCGCGCGGTGGAGGTCGCTGTCGGCTCGATCGGCTCGCAGGCGAAGCCTGTCAAGTCCCGGGACGAGACCGCGCAGGTGGCGACGATCTCCGCGAACAACGACCGCACGATCGGCGAGTTGATCGCGGACGCGATGGAGCGTGTGGGCAAGGACGGCGTGGTCACCGTCGAGGAGTCCAAGTCGATCGAGACGCACATGGAAATCGTCGAGGGGATGCAGTTCGACCGCGGCTACATCTCTCCGTATTTCGCTACGGACCGCGAGACGATGACGGCGGTCCTCGATGATCCGTACGTACTGATCCACGACAAGAAGATCACCGCGCTCAAGGACATGCTGCCCGTTCTGGAGAAGGCGGCAAACGCCGGCCGGCCGCTCCTCGTAATCGCCGAGGACGTGGAGGGCGAGGCGCTCGCGACGCTCATCGTCAACAACCTGCGCGGCACGGTGACGGCGTGCGCCGTGAAGGCCCCGGGCTTCGGCGACCGGCGCAAGGCGATGCTCGAGGACATCGCGATCGTCACCGGCGGTCAGATGATCAGCGAGGAGCTGGGCATCAAGCTGGAGAGTGCCGATCTGTCGATGCTCGGTAGCGCGAAGACCATCAAGGTCGCGAAGGAGACGACGACGATCATCGAAGGCGCCGGCACAAAGGCCGATATCACCGGCCGGATCAACCAGCTCAAGCGCCAGATCGAGGAGACGACATCGGACTACGACCGCGAGAAGCTCCAGGAGCGGCTTGCCAAGCTTGCCGGCGGCGTCGCGGTGCTCAACATCGGCGCGGCCACCGAGGTCGAGCTCAAGGAGCGCAAGCACCGCGTGGAGGACGCGCTGTCGGCCACGCGCGCGGCGCTCGAGGAAGGGATCGTCGCAGGTGGCGGCCTCGCGCTGATCCGCGCGGTCAGGGCGCTGGAGGCTGAAGACATCGGCACGCTCAACCAGGACCAGCGCACCGGGTTCCGGATCGTCAAACGAGCGCTCGAGCAACCGACTCGACAGATCGCGATCAACGCCGGGCTGGACGGGTCGATCATCGCCGAGCGCGCGCTCCGCGAGAAGGAGGGCGTCGCCTTCGACGCGCAGCGGCTCGAATGGGTCGACGTGGTGAAGGCGGGTATCGTCGATCCGGCGAAGGTGACCCGGTCGGCGCTGCAGAACGCGGCGTCGGTGGCGAGTATCCTGCTGACAACCGAGGTCGCGATCACCGACGCGCCGGAGAAGGCACACGCGCCGGCCGGACCGCCGGACGAGGACGACTACTGAGGATCGGCGATGCCGACTTCCGGTGGCCCTTGTCGTGGAGGGAGCACCACGAAAGGACGTCACGATTCAAACGCCGTATCGAGTCGGCCCCCGTCACGTGCCTCCGAAGTCGAGACCCAACGAGCGGCGGCCCGCGGGCAACCATTAGGACCAGAATCATCTGGATTCGTTGGCGATGGGCTCCGGGGCCCCGCGGTCGCTCGGTTTCATGACGCCAGGCTGCTTTCTCGTAGTGTTTTGCTGGTCGGTAGAGGTGCCCTGCGGCCACAGTACGCGCTGTGTTTCGGGGAGAGCGTTGACATCCGTGTTGCATTTACATAGAGTTAAAAATATTACAGTTCAAGGAGTAACGAGTGATGAAGTATCTGAGCACTAGAATCGCGACGGTCTTCATGCTGTTCGTCCTGGTCACCGGATTCGCGGTGGCGGAGGGACAGGCTGAAGACGGCGAACAGGTACGCGAGGTAGTCTTCGCGGACGCATCCTGGGATAGCATCCTGATCCACAACCGGATCGCGGCGTTCATCCTGGAACACGGGTACGGCGGTTACACCGCGGATTTCATCCCGGGCGATACGATCCCTCTGTTCAACGGGCTTGCTTCCGGGGACATCGACGTGAACATGGAGTCATGGCACTCCAACTTCCCGGAGGCGTACGAGGAAGAGATCGAAGCGGAGACGGTCGTGAACCTGGGCGAGAACTTCCCCGACGGCCCCCAGGGCTGGTGGATACCCCGCTACCTCATCGAGGGCGACGAGGAGCGCGACATCGAGGCCGAGGCTCCCGAGCTGGATTCGATCGAGGACCTTCCCCAGTACGCGGACCTCTTTCCCGACCCCGAGAACCCTGGAAAGGGCCGGATCCTCGTGGGACCACCGGGATGGGCTGCGACCGAGCGCAGCGAGAACCTGATGGAGGAGTACGGGCTCTACGAGGATTTCTCCGCGTTCCTCCCCGGCTCGGGTGCCGCACTCGCCGCGTCGATGAAATCCGCCTACGAGCAGGGCGAGCCGTGGGTCGGGTACTACTGGGAACCGACGGCGATCATGTACCAACTGGATATGGTGCGCCTGGAGGGGACCGAGTGGCCCGCCGCAGAGGTCGACATCCTCATGAACGCCGAGTCGTACGAGGAGATGCCTGAGGTCGCGGAGTTCCTGTCGGAGTACAGCACGACGGTCGCGATCAACAACGAGTTCCTCCACGTGCTCGACACGCAGGTCGACGACGCCGAGGAGGCGGCGATCTGGTTCCTTGAGAACCGGGAGGACGTGTGGACCGACTGGGTATCTGACGAGATCGCCGAGAACGTGCGAGCGGCGCTTCCCTAGGGTTGGTATGCCTGAACCAACTGAGGCCGACGAACGCCGCTCAGCGTCCAACGTCGCCGTCGAGGGTGCAGACGAGGCATCCGACGGCGACGTCACCGTTCGCGTCGAAGGTCTGTGGAAGGCCTTCGGAAGGAATCCGCAGCAGGTCCTGACGGAGAAGCTGCGCACCCTACCCAAAGCGGAGTTGCAGGCACGTACCGGCAGCATCCTCGCGCTTCGCAATGTCAGCTTCGAGGTAAGATCCGGCGAGCTCTTCGTGCTGATGGGCCTGTCCGGGAGCGGCAAGTCGACGCTGATTCGCACGCTCATTCGTCTCATCGAGCCGACCAGCGGGAAGCTCTGGGTGGACGGGGCCGACGTGTCGGCGATGACGCCGCACGAGCTACTCCACTTCCGGCGAAACGCGATCAGCATGGTCTTCCAGAACTACGGTCTTCTGCCTCACTACACGGTACTCGAGAACGCCGCATACGGACTGAAGCTTCGCGGCGAAGAGCGAGAGAAGCGTGAGGAGCTCGCGCGAGCGGCGCTCTCCACCGTAGGACTGTCCGGGTGGGAGGAGTATCATCCGTCGTCCCTCAGCGGCGGCATGCAGCAACGAGTGGGACTCGCCCGGGCGCTCGCGACCGACCCCGACATCCTGCTGATGGACGAGCCGTTCAGCGGGCTCGATCCGCTCATCCGCCGTGAGCTCCAGGACGAGTTCATCAACCTGCAGGACCAATTGGGGAAGACGATCGTCTTCGTCACGCACGATCTGCACGAGGCGCTCAAACTGGGCGATCGGATCGCGATCATGCGAGACGGTGAAATCGTTCAGGTAGCGGAACCCGAGGAGATCCTGAGTAATCCCTACGACGACTACGTACGAGCGTTCACACGGGATGCCTCTGCAGCACGGGTCTTCAGCGCCGCGACGGTCATGGACGATCCGGAGTTGCTGCTCTACCACTGGCAGGGCCCTCAGGTGGCGCGTGTCGAGCTCGAGCACGCGAAGCGTGAGTGGGGCTTCATGGTGGACAAGAAGCATCGCTACCTGGGTATCTGCACCCGCGATCTCGTTGATCGACTGATCGAGGAGCGCGTACGGACGATCGATGCGAGCGATCTGATTCGATTGGAACCGGTACGGCCGGATGTGCTGATCGAGGACCTCTTTGGTTTGGTCAGCGCGGAGAGTTATCCGCTTCCGGTTGCCAACGAGGACGGGAAGCTGCTAGGGGTCGTCCGGCCACGGGCGATTCTTGAAGCGCTCCACACTCCCGAAGAGGAAGAGCCAGATGTTTGAGTTCCCCGAAGGGCTACGGATCCCCCTCGCCGGGTGGGTGGACCGCGTGATGGACTGGATACTGACCAATCTGGGAGGTGTCTTCGACTGGATTGGCGATGTAGGGCTTCAAGCCCTCATCTCCGTCGAACGTACGCTGAGCTTCCTGCCGTGGTTCGTCTGGGTTCTTGCAGTCGGGCTGCTCGCCTGGCGGATGATCGGATCGTGGAAGTATGGCCTCGGCATGGCGGTCATGCTGACGCTCGTGGGTACGTTCGGCTACTGGAGCGAGGCGATGACCACCCTCTCGGTCGTCATCGTCTCGGTCGCGATCGCTATAGCCTTCGGCATACCGATCGGCATCTTGATGGCCTGGAGCCAGACGCTCAAGCGAGTTCTCACCCCCATCCTGGACGCGATGCAGACTATGCCGTCGTTCGTATACCTCATACCGGCTCTCATGCTCTTCGGCCTCGGCAGGGTCCCCGCGACGTTCGCCACGCTCATCTATGCCATCCCTCCCGTGATCCGGCTGACCGACGTGGGCATTCGAGAGGTCCCGGGTGACACGATCGAAGCGGCGCGGGCGTTCGGCGCGAACCGCTGGAATCTTCTCTTCGACGTCCAGCTCCCACTCGCCCGTCCCTCGATTATGGTGGGCATCAACCAGACGACGATGATGGCGCTCGCGATGGTCGTGATCGGGTCGATGATTGGCAACCGAGGGCTGGGCATGGAGGTTCTGCTCGCGATCAACCGCGTAGACATTGGTAAGGGTTTCGAGGCGGGGCTGGCGATCGTGTTCCTCGCGATCGTCATCGACCGGATCACCAACAGCTTCGCGCGTACTCGCCCGGCGCCCATGGCGCCCGCGGGGCGCGAACAGCCGACCGACGAGTCGGAAGAGACCGACGAGGAACCCGAAGAGCCGACCCGGGCGCGGGCGTGAATCGTGGCGACGGAGCGGGGGAAGGCGAAGGCTGAGGCGCGCCCTTCGGCCGAAAAAGAAGACCGACCCCCGAAGGAGTCGGTCTGGTTTGGCGTGCCCAAGTGGACTCGAACCACCGGCCTCCAGGTCCGCAACCTGGCGCTCTA
>CAZVEF010000149.1:0-6261 GCA_964625715.1 uncultured Spirochaetaceae bacterium
GCGAGCCGGTCGACGGCGACGGGGCCGGGGCCGGGGGCCCGACAGGCAGCGGTGGTGCCGGGGCCGGGGGCCCGACAGGCAGCGGTGGCGCCGGGGCCGGAGCAGCCGGCGACGGGCGCACCTTTCGGGTCGACCGGATGATCGAGAAGCCGTCCATCGAGGAGGCGCCGTCTCGCCTCGCGGTGGCGAGCCGCTACGTCCTGCCGCCCGAGATCTTCCAGGCGCTCGACATGACCACCCCCGGCAAGGGCGGTGAAATCCAGCTCACCGACGCGATCCGCATCCTGCTCCAGGACCGATCGATCTACGGCTACCGCGTCAACGGCGTGCGCCACGACATAGGCAACAAGCTCGACTTCCTCAAGACGAGCGTGCTCTTCGGCCTGAAGCACGACGACGTGGGGCCGGGACTCAGGATCTGGCTCGAGAAGTTGACCAACGAATGGCACAACGAATAGCGGTAGTCGGAACGGGATACGTCGGTCTTCTCCAGGCGGTAGGCTTGGCCGATTTCGGCAACTACGTCACCGGGCTCGACCTCCGGGAGGATGTGGTCGATCGGCTCTCGCGAGGCGAGCCCACGATCTTCGAGCACGGTCTCACCGACTACCTCGCGCGCAACGTGCGAAGCGAACGCCTGCGGTTCACCACGAACCCCGCGGAGGCGCTCGCGGACGCCCAGATCGTGTTCATCGCCGTCGGTACGCCGGAGGCCGAGGACGGCAGCGCCGACCTCAGCCAGATCCGCGCGGTTGCACGCGAGGTTGCCACTCAGTGCACCGGTTTCACGGTCGTGGTAACGAAGAGCACTGTGCCGGTCGGCACGAACCGATGGATTGCCGGCGAGCTCTCCGCCGCAGCGACGGCGGCCGACGATCGCGAGTTCGTGGTGGTCAGCAACCCCGAGTTCCTCCGCGAGGGCAGGGCGGTCCAGGACTTCTTCCATCCGGACCGCGTCGTGATCGGTTTCGAGGATCCCGATTCGCGCGGCGCCACGCGTGCCCGCGAGCTCCTCGAGGACGCCTACCGCCCGCTCTACCTCATTTCCACGCCGTTCGTCTGGACGAACCTCGAAACCGCCGAGCTCATCAAGTACGCATCAAACGCCTTTCTCGCGACGAAGATCACCTTCATCAACCAGATGGCCAATCTCGCCGAGGCGGTCGGGGCCGACGTCCACACCGTCGCCCGCACGATGGGCATGGACGGCCGGATCAGCCCGAAGTTCCTCCATCCGGGCCCCGGCTACGGCGGCAGCTGCTTTCCCAAGGACACGAAGGCGGTCGCGTCGACCGGCGACCGCTACGGCGTCGACATGAGCCTCATCAAGGCGGTCGTCTCCGGCAACGAGGCGCAGAAGGCGCGCACCGCGGCGAAGGCGCTTCGCCTGCTCACCGGCGACCCGCACGGCATGGCTACCGGCAAGCGGGTCGCCGTGCTGGGAGTCGCCTTCAAGGCGGAGACCGACGACATCCGCGAGTCGCCTGCGATCAGCATCGTCCGCGCGCTCCTCGGCGCCGGCGCGCGCGTGCACGTGCACGATCCGAAGGCGCTTGCAACCTTTCGCGCCATGTTCGGCGATTCGGTTGAGTACTTCGACGACGAGTTCTCCTGCCTTGAGGGGACCGACGCGGTGATGATCCTCACCGAATGGAACGAATACCGAAACCTCGACCTGCCTCGCGCTGCCTCGGTGATGCGCGAGCCGGGCTCCGGATCGAGGCGCCTTCTGCTCGATACCCGCAACGTGCTCGATCCCGAAGACGCGCGTCGGGCGGGATTCGCCTACTACGGAACGGGACGGTAGCATGAATCTCGACACCCCCGTCTACAGCGCCGGCCACCGCGGCCTCGTCGGCTCCGCCCTCCTCCGCGCGCGGCTTCACCAACCTCATCACTCGCACGCACGCCCGGCTCGACCTCACCAACCGGGTAGCCGTCACAATCGTATTCCAGTCCGACCGTCGGATCCGGGAGAGTGATGAGGCTGATCCTGGCGTTCTCATCGACTACGACGATAATGGTAAACGTGTCTCCATCGAAGTACTGAACGCATCCAAGCGATTCGAGGACCTGGAGAGTGTTCAGTACGAGAAGACTCCCGTCGGCAGGTAGCGGCAAGCCGCGAAACTCAGGACACGGCATCCGATCCCGGGGTGCAGGCGATCGTAGATCGACTCAACCGCGACAACGCGCGCGCCAAAGCGGATCTGTCCAGAGCGCAAGAGGCGGCGTACCGCGCGCATCGGCGAAGTACACCGGAAGCGACACGCGGATCGTGTTTGGAAGTTGACACCCGCCGTTCGGTAGAATACATTGTAGTCGTCTGTAGTGGAGGAGCTCATGCCGGTCACAACCGTCCGTCTGAACCCCGAGGTCGAGCGCGAGCTCTCCCTGATCGCCGATCGAACCCTGCGCAGCAAGAGCTGGTTGATCAATCGGGCGGTGGAGGAGTTCATCGAGCGCGAACGGCTCGATCAGGAGCGCTGGAAGCAGACGCTCGAGGCGGTCGAGTCCGCGGCGAAGGGAAACGTCGTCGCGGCGGAGCGGGTTCACGGGTGGCTTCGGTCGTGGGGCTCGGATGAGGAGATCGACCTTCCCGGCACCGACGCGTGACGCTCGTCTATTCGGCCCACGCCGTCGATGACCTGCGGCACCTGCGCTCGTTCATCGCGAAGAGGAACCCCGGCAGCGCAGAGAGGATGGGCAGAGAGCTGGTCGAACGGCTCGAATCTCTCCCGCGCTTCCCGCGGATGGGACGTCCCGCGTCCCGGGCTCCGGATCCTGAGACGATCCGCGACCTCCTCTTCGGCGACTACGTCGTGCGTTACTCGCTGCACGAAACGACGATCGTCGTCCTTCGCATCTGGCACCACTTCGAGGAGCGAACCGAACAACCATGATCACCAAGAGCAGTCATCCCCGCCGCCGGCTGCGCCACCCGGTTTCTTCCCGCGACGAAGTCGCTGCCCAAGGAGATGCTCCCGGTCGACGCCGGGCTTCGCGACACTCTCATGATCATCGGGCGCGGCCATCCGGCAAAGGGCGAAGCGGGTGTGGGGCCGGAACCCGAGTATCGCGCAGACCGGCTGTTTTGTCCGATCTCGCGCTCCGGCACTACGTGCTGAGCTACCGGTGCCCGCCATCGTCGGAGGCAGATGGCCACGCGTTCGAGCCGGAAGTCGCCGAGCCGTCTGGAGAGAAATCGATCCACGCAACGGTCCGGGAGATCACGACCGATCACGTTGTCGAGTGCAGACGGTTCACCGCGCGGCAGGCGCTCATACCATGGAAGACGACAAGCGCCGTTTGCTCGAGCGAATAACCGTGAACCCGAACATCTGCTTCGCCGAGATCATGGACAACTACCCCGGCATTACCGAAGAGGACATACGGGCCTGCGTCGCGTACGGTGCCGAGATGACGAGGGAGCGGACGTCGAAGTTCGACCCGGGGCGTGAGTACCGATGCGAGTCAAGTTGGACGAGAACCTTGGTACTCGAGGCGTCCAGATATTCCAGAAGCATGGGCATGACGTGGCCTCGGTCGCCGGCCGGGGGCTTCAGTCCTCGAGCGATCGCGATCTGATCCGCGTCTGTGGCCAGGAGGACCGGTGTCTTGTCACTCTCGACGCGTCGTCGCTCGTCGGCGCGGTGCATCTCTTCCACCTCGCGACGCGGTTCTCGATCACCGCGTACGACGCGGCCTATCTCGCGCTCGCGGAGATCACCGGCGCATCCATCCTCACGCTCGACCGTCGCCTTCAGGATGCGGCCGTCGAGCTTGGTATCGCGCATCCTTCATCCGTGTCCACGGAATCGTGAACCGCGGCGGGTCGCTCGTGGCGGTCGAGTCTTGGGCGACTGCGTCGCGCGCCACCACACTGGCAACAAGCTCGAGTTCCTCAAGACGAGCGTGTTCTTCGGGTTGAAGCACGACGACCTTTGCGCGGAGCTGCGGGCGTGGCTGCGGGAGCCGGCCGAAACCTTGTGGCCGATTGGTAGCCGGCGGGCCGATCTGGCTGGTATAGTGAAGCAGGAACGCCTTTCTCCGCGTTATCACTGGGAGGAGATTTCATGAGTAGCTCGATGAAACTATCGCAGGAAACGCTCGATCCCGACTCGCTCGAACGAATCGACATGGACGCCGCTTTCGCTGCGGCCCGTTCTCACACGACCCACTGGATGACCTTCCCGACGATCGTGCTTGCCGAGCTCGGGATCGCGATGACCTTCGCGATCGTCTGCGCCGGGTGAAGCGCTTCGTTCCCGCCGGATCTGTCCAGTGATCTTCACCCGCCTTCCCGAGCTCTTCTTCGCCCCACTCGCCTCGCCCAACCGTCACCACTACGCTTCGCTCCTCCTCATCTACTACCGCCTCTTCCTCGAGTACCACCATGGCGTGGAGCGCGAGCTCGTCGTGGATCGTTTCGCCTCGTACTTCGCCGCGCTCGACTCACCGGACGGCGCGCGCGGGCTCCTCGAGCAGGAGGACGAGGCCGACTCCCGTGACCCGCGCAACCTCGCGACCCACGTCCTGCGCAGGCTCATCTCCTACGGCTGGATGGACGAGGAGGAGCAGCTCGACTTCACCCGGCTCGTCACGATCACCTCGCACGCGCGTCCCTTCTTCGAGGCGCTCGACGCGACCGACCGCGGCGCCGCGGTCGAGTACGAGAGCCACATCGTCGCGGTTTACTCGTCGCTCACCGGCGATTCGGCGTACGAGCACGGCGAACACGCCGTCCTCAACGCGCACTACCACACCCGGATGCTCATCGAGTCGCTCAAGGTACTCGAGCAGAACATCCGCGCGCACGTCCAGTCGCTCTTCGATCACGACCAGTCGATCCCTGAGATCCTGCGCAGTCACTACGACGTCTACATGCACGAGGTGGTCGACCGCGCGTACACGCGGCTCAAGACCTCGGACAACCTCTCCCGCTACCGGCCCCGGATCGCCCGCGCGATCGGCGGCTTCCTGAAGAACGAGAGCTGGCTCGAGCAGACCGCCGGGAAGCTCTCGCTCATTCAGCGGGTTGACGCGACAACCGCGCGCGAGCGCGTGCGCTCCATGCTCGTCGAGATCCGCGACGACCTCGCCTCCATCGATCCCATCCTCGAATCAATCGACGACCGAAACCGCCGCTACTCCCGGATCTCCACCGAGCGGATCCGCGCGCAGCTCCACGCGGACACGAGCCTCCAGGGTCGGATCGCCGCGCTCGTGGGCGCGATCGCGGATGGACGGCTCGCGCCGGAGTCGGACGGCGCGCCCGGGCACGGCGCGGAGGCGCACACCGGCATCGCCGTGAAGCTCCACCGCCTGCGCTTCGTCGCCGACGAGTCGCTTTACGTCTCTCGTTCGCGCGAGGTCGCCCCCGACTCGCTCGCGCGCCCCGTCTCCGATCCGGAGGAAGAGGCGCTCATCGCGCGCGAGGTCGAGCTCCGCGCAGCGGGACAGCTCAACCAGTCGCGCGTCGCCGCCTTCCTCGGGTCGCGCTGCCGCCGTCCCGGTGACTCGGTCCGGGCGCACGACCTCGTGGAGGGGATCGACGGCTACATCCGGGTGCTCTACGCGGCGAGCTACGCCGAGCGGCCGAGCGGGAGCTTCCCGTACGAAGTGGAATGGGGGAACGGGCGCGTCGAGGCCGGCGGGTTCTCGCTGCCCGCGCACCGATTCATCAGGAGGCACGAGCGTGGCTGACGACCTCTCGCTGCTCACCCGGCTCCCCGAGGCCGAACGCGAGCAGTTCCGCATCGCGATGAACCTTCTGTTCACCGAAGGCTTCCTCGTCCGCTCGATCGAGCAGCACGAGCGCGCGTACCGATTCGTCCTCGCGAACCTCGAGCTCTGCGAGTCCTACCTCGAGTACGCCGGATGGGGGCTCCGACGCGACGAGTCGCTCGGGGTGATCGCCTTCGTGGGGCCGGCCTCCGCGCGGCTGCGCCTGCGCAAGAGCGAGAGCATAGTCGCGCTCATCGCGCGGCTGCTGTACGAGGAGAAGACCGGCGAGATCGCGCTCCACGGAGAGCGAACGGTGCGTCGGCACGAGATCCAGGATCGCTTCCGCGCGCTCACGAAAACGACCATCCGAAAGACCCCCTTCCTCGCGATCCTGCGCCGGCTGCAGAGCCTGCGGCTCATCCGCCTCGCCGGCGAGGACAACGATCCGGACGCGACCGTCGTCCTCCACCCCTCGCTCGCCTTCGCGCTCGACGCCCAGAGCATCGAGGCGCTCGAGGCGCGCGTCGCCGAGCT
>CAZVEF010000150.1:0-6240 GCA_964625715.1 uncultured Spirochaetaceae bacterium
TCCTTGCCGCCGGAGAGCCCGACGAGCACACGGTCGCCGGGACGGATGAGCCGGTAGCCGAAGACGGCCTTGTCAATGCGTTTGCTGACGGTCGTGATGATCGATGGCACGCGGACCTCTGGAGAACACTGAATCTACCAACGAACCGATCGGGCCGGGAAGTCCGGCAGGATCATGTGAACTGCATAAACTGGTGCCGAAATTGTTGATGGCCTTGCGCGAACGACTCCCGAAGCTGCTCGCGCTCACTCGTCCGACAGTGTTCACACCATCAGGTAGCGTGGCATCCGCCCCGCCGTCAGCGTCACGGACCGTGTCGTGAGAATGCCCTTCTTCACGCCCACCACCGGCCCACCACCGGCGGGTTCTCGAACTCCGATTCTCCCTACGTCCGATCTGGATGTCCCGTTTCATCACCGTCAACAATTTCGGCACCAGTCAGTACGGCGTGGACCCGTCTCCCGGGTCGTGGAGTTATGAAGCACAAATGCGATAACGCCCGTCGGTCCTGGTGCCCGGTTGATGTCAACCGGGCATCAGGAGGTCGGATTGAAGCGCATGCCTCGCGCGCAGCTCGTGCTCGCGCTCCTCGCGTACGCCGCGACCGCGGCGGCGGCAGGTCAGTTGACGGTCACCGTCACCTTCACCGTTCCGGGCTACCAGATCGTCCGCACCGAACACACGCTGACCGTGTTCGACGACGGCGATACGCGTACGACAATCAGGGGTCCTCACGAGATCGTTACGGTAGGGGGCCCTGACGACGGGCATCGGCGCACGGTTGAAGAAAGCACATCGTCGAGAGACAGTCCGAACGGGATTCCGTCGAGCTCGGTAACCATAGAACCGGAACAGGTTGTGCAGACCGTCGAGGAGTCTACCCGCACCGAGAGCGTCGTCGTCTTCTACGACTCCCACCTCACCTTCGCAACGCTCACCACGCGTTCGGACATCGCCACGCCGTTCTTCACCGACGACCCGCCCTCGGCAATCGTCGAGGACCTCGAGGACCCCATCGCCGCCGCGATCGGAGAGACCGACGGGGCCATGCTCGCGAGCTTGACGGCAGACTCCGAAGTCGCCGCAGCGGTGGACACGAGCGACCGCGAGCGCAACGCGACGCTCGCCGGCGATCCGGTCTCGGTCGCTACCGGCGAGTTCGTCGTCGACGAGGTCGACCTCGTGCTGGCCGCAGGCGCGGCCGGCGTGCACATCGGACGCATCCACCGTACCGGGAGCGGTGCCGGCGGCTCGCTCGGCGAGGGCTGGTTCTTTCCCCTCGACACACGGATCGTCCTCGGCGAGTCGCCCGGAGCCGCCGAAGCGTCCGAACGGGCGCGCGCGATTCTCGCCGAGCTGACCCATCCCGAGCACGGACTCCGCGCAGAGCTGAATCGTGCCGCGGACGCTGCGATCGCCGAACGCACGCCTCCGCTCGAGGAGGCCTCGCGCGCGGCTTCGCAGGCACGCGAGCTCGAAGGAGCGCTGCGCTCGGTCGACTACACCGGACGCCTGAGGACCCACGTCGACGAGGAACTCGACCGCAGGGCGAACCGTGCGGCCGGCATCGCGGTCGCGCTCGAACAGCTCGAGGATCAGATGAGAGATGAGATCGACTCGGTCGACGCGTTCGTCCGACCCGAGGCGGCGGCTCGGATCGACGCGGCAATCGAAGCGGTCCGACAGCGCGCCTCGGCGCTCGACCTCGTCGCCCGAACCAGCGAGGCGCACGCGCGGCGCAACGCGCGATACGGCTCGACGCCTACCCGCGGGCTTGCATCCGCGGGGACCGACAGCGTGATCCTCGTGGGACCCGACGGGCGTCCGCGACGCTACGAGCCGAGCAGGCCGCCCGACCCGACCTCGCAGGCGGTCTACCGCGACGGCAGCGCGAACCGGTACCCGGCGGGATGCGAGTACGTCTCCGCCGATCGTTCGGCTCCTCGGCTGCACCTCGCGGCCGACGGAACGTTCACGGTCACCACGGACGACGACGTGATCTACGACTACGGCTTCTTCGGCGAGCTGCGTCGAGTCGAGGATCCGAACGGCAACGCCTTCTCGCTTGCCTACGACGCGGCAGAACGGTTGATTCGTGTCACCGACACCCGGGGTCGCGGGACGGAGATAGACCGCGACGCGAACGGACGCGTGATCGCGCTTCGCGCACCGGGCGAAGTCACGCTCGGCTACGCCTACGACTCGGTCGGAAGGCTCGCTCGGTTCATCGACGCGACGGGAACCGCCGTCGAGTACTCCTACGACGGCGCCTCGCGTCGGCTCATCTCGATCCGCACCGCCGGGGGCGCCGAGCGGACCATCTCCTACGCGCTCGTCCGGGGCCGGTGGCGCGCAATCGAGGTCACCGATGAGGAGGGGGGCGTCGAGCGGTTCGATTTTGCAACAGCAGGACGAACCGTCCACACCAACCCAAGCGGCGTTCGAACCGTCTACGACTACGACGCCCACGACCGGACGACGCGCATCGTCGACGCCGCCGGGCACGAGGAGAGGTTCGCGTACGACTCGGAGGGACGTCTCGTCGAACGGCGCACCGCCGACGGCGCGCTGACGCGTCGCGAGTTCGACGGCGCCGGGCACCTGATCGCGGTTTGCCACCCCGACGGCACCGCCGAGCGGTGGGTCCGCGATGCGTCCGGCCGGCCGCTCGCCTACACCGACCGCAGCGGGAACACGAGGCGGTACGCGTACGACCGGCAGGGCAACCTGACCCGCGTCGACCACCCGGACGGCACGTACGACCGCTACGAGCTGGTGCCGCCGGGAACCGCGGCGGCCGGATCGGTCAGCGTGCACGTCGACCGGCGCGAAAATCGGACCGAGTACGGCTACGACGAGCACGGCTTCGTCACAAGCGTAGAGGACAGCGAGGGGCCGCTGGTCCGGTTCAAGAACGACGAGTACGGCCGCCCGCTCTCGGTCACCGACGGCACCGGAGCAACGACGCTGTTCACCCGGCGCGCGGACGGTCTGGTGACAGGTGTGCGCGGACCGGACGGACTCGCGGTGGACGTTCAGTACGACGAACGAGGAGACGTCGTGCTGGTCGCGGAGAACGGGCGGACGACTCGCTTCGCCTACGATCGGCGCCATCTCCCGGTGGTCGTGACCGACGCCGCGGGTGCGACACTGCGCTACACCTACCGCGCCGACGGCCTGCCGGTCGAACGGAGACTCGAGGGGGCCGATGGTTCGCTCGAGCGAAGCACGCGCTACGCCTACGACGAGCGCGGGTTGCCGGTCGCGATCCTCCCGGAGGGCGCCGACGCGCCCGAGCGCCGCGAGTACGACGCGCTCGGACGTCTCTCCTCGCTCGTTGACGCAGCAGGCACGCGCACCGAGTACGAGTGGAACCCGGACGACCGACTCGTCCGGAGGACCCGCTACCTCGAGGAACGCCCGCTCGTCGAACGCTTCGACTACGGACCCGGCGGCGAGCTCGTCGCGCACACCGACGCGAACGGGGCGACGGCGCGGGCAGTGCACGACGCAGCGGCGCGCCGGACGGTTCGCGTCGACCCGGGCGGCGTACGAACGACGACCGTGTCGGACGCCTACGGGATGCCGCTCGCACTCGTCGACGACGAGAACGGCACGCGTCGCTTCTCGTACGACGCACGCGGGAGAATCGTGGGCGTCTGGCGCGACGACGAACGCGTGGCGGCCTACGCCTACGACGCCGCGAACCGGCTCACGCGCTTCACCGACGGCGAAGGCGCGCGCTGGAGCTACCGGTACGACGGACGAGGACGGGTCAATCAGGTCGTCCACCCGGACGGCGCACGGCGGTCGATCGCATACAACGCCGACGGGACGACCGCCTCGGTCACCGACGAGACCGGGCTCCTCACGCGCTACGAGTACGACGAAGTCGGGCGGCTGCGGGCCCGCCTCGATCCGTGCGAATCGGGGAGCGTCCGGCGGACCTCCTACGACCGCAACGTCGCCGGCGAGATCGTCGGCGTCACCGACGCGACCGGCCGTACGACGCGTCTCGAGCGCGACCGCCTCGGGCGCGTGGTGGGGATCGTCGATCCGACCGGAGCGCGCACCGTCGTCCGGCTCGATCCGGTCGGTCGACTCACGGCGCTCACCGACCCGACCGGGCGCGTCACCTGGAGGCGCTACGACACCCTGGGGCGTCTGGTAGAAACCGGCAGGGGCACCACGCGCAGCGAGTCGTACCGCTACGACGATGCCGGCAACGTCGTCGCGCGCACCGATGCGCTCGGCGGCGAGCACCGCTTCGAATACGACGACGCCGGACGGCTTGTCGGGGAGGTCAACCGCTCGGGCGCGCGCGTTGCCTACCGCTACGACGGGGCGGGGCGCATGATCGAGGCGACCGACGCCACCGGTCGGCAGACCCGCTACCAGTACGACTCCTCCGGAACGCTTGCAGGGGTCGATTTCCCGGACGGGAGCCGGACGCGCTACGGACACGACCGGACGGGACGTCTGGTCTACGCGGAAAACGACGTGGAGCGTCTCGAGATCGCCTACGACGCTCGCGGCTGGCTCGCCTCGGTCTCGGGTTCGGCGACCGGAACGGACGTGAGCTACTCCTACGACGCGGCCGGCAGGCGAGTCGCCCGGAGCGACCGCGGCGCGGGCACCCGGACGAGCTACCACTACGACGAGCGCGGGATGCTCACGTTTCTCC
This sequence comes from uncultured Spirochaetaceae bacterium, assembly GCA_964625715.1. Lineage (GTDB taxonomy): Bacteria > Spirochaetota > Spirochaetia > DSM-27196 > SLST01 > SLST01. The sequence goes on from CAZVEF010000150.1 coordinate 4,685, forward strand.
GCGACAGCGCAGCGGGTGCGGTCGCGGCCGAGTACGACGCAGCCGGCAGGCGAACGCGGGTCGCGGCCGCGCACGGGTTGTCGACCGAGACCTCCTACGATGCAGCCGGTCGGGTCGCCGCGACGGTGACGCGCGACGCTGCACACGAGGTGATCACCGCGCTCGCCCACGTCTACGACGAGGCCGGACGCCGACGCTACGACGTGGACGAAGCGTCGCGAATCACCAAGTACGAGTACGACGAGCTCGGCCGGCTCGCCCGGGTCGAGTATCCGTTCGACGGACCGAAACGCAGGGCCGACTTCGAGCGTTTCGCGGCCTTCGGGGTGGTCTCTCCTCTACCGGCGGATTCCGACGACGTGCCGGGGAGCGAGGCCGCCGTGCCCGGGGCGACCGCCTTCGCGGCACGCCTGTCCGCGACCCCACAGGACGCAGCGGCGATCGAGCTCGCGTTTCGGCGCATCTTCCCGCTCCGCAAGGGCAGCGACGTTCGTCTCCAGCAGGTTTGGACCGAACGCTTCGAGTACGACGCGGCGGACAACCGTACCGCGTGGCGAACCGGGTGGGGAGCGGTGGAGTATACGTATGACTCGAAAGGTAGACTTGCGGGCTTGGGGGAGCTAGCGTACAGTTACGACATGGCCGGCAGCCTGACCGCAGAGCACGGCCCCGACGGGACAACCACCTACCGCTACTCGCCGCAGCAGAGGCTCGTCGAGGCCGCTACGCCCACCGGGCGGGTGGTCTACGGCTACGACGCGTTGGGCAGGCGGGTCACGCGGACCGAACAGCCCACCGCCACGGGACCGGCGGAGGCGTCGCTTCGCAAGCCGAGCGTCGCCGAGGCCATCCGACAGACGCACTACCGCTACGACGGTCTGAGCCTCACCGTCGCGTCGCGACGCGAGGCCTCCTTCGCCTCGCTCTCCACCGCTACCGATCTGCGCAAGCCCGTGCACGAGCCTCCGCGAAGGTTCCTCGACGCGCCCCTCGCCGGGGTGCCAGCCGGGGATGCGCCCGGCCGTGCGGGTGTCTATGCAGAGCTGACGCTCGAGGGAACGGCTCTCGCCGTATCCGGGCCCGCGGGTACGGTCTATCTGGCGCACGACCTCCTCGGGAGCGTCCGCGCGGCTGCCCAACAGTCGTCGACGGGGACGGACGTCTACCGCTACGACGCGTTCGGCGCGCACCTGCTCGGATCCACGACGCGGACTCAGCCGTATGGGTACACGGGCAAGCCACGCGACCCGGTCACCGGCTACAGCGACTACGGCTTGCGCGACTACGCCCCGGAGCTCGCTCGCTTCACGACTGCCGATCCGGCGCGCGACGGGGCCAACTGGTACATCTACGCGCGCGCCGACCCTGTAAACCTCATCGACCGGTGGGGACTCGAGGCGGTCGCCGCGCAGATCAGCTTCACGATGAACCTCGACTACTCGCACGCCTCCGACACGCTCGCGATGGACTTCCACGAGCTGCACGACGGCAAGCTTGTCGAAACCGTACAACAAAGCTGGGACGCGTCAAACAACAGGAAGGCACGGAAGGTGGGA
>CAZVEF010000151.1:0-6226 GCA_964625715.1 uncultured Spirochaetaceae bacterium
GGCGGACATCGTGATCGGCGCGGTACTCCTCGCCGGAGAGTCGACGCCCAAGCTCATCCGCCGCGACCACCTGAAGACGATGAAGCCCGGCGCGGTGCTCGTCGACGTCGCGATCGACCAGGGCGGGATCGCGGAGACGTCCAAGCCGACCACGCACGACGAGCCCATCTACATCGTCGACGACGTCGTACACTACTGCGTCGCGAACATGCCGGGCGCCGTCGCGCGTTCGAGCACGATCGCGCTCACGAGCGTCACGCTCTCCTACGGGCTGTTGATCGCGGATATGGGCGTGAAGGCCGCGCTCGCCTCGAGCGAGGCGCTGCGCAACGGCCTGAATACCGCCGGGGGGGCGTGCGTGCACGAACGGGTGGCGCACAGCTGCAAGCTGCCGTACACCGAGTATCGCGAGTAGGCGATTGGATTCTGCGGAGGTGGACAGTATCTTGGGGAGGATGATGCCCTCCACAGCCCTCAGACGCGTGCTCGTCGTCCTGCTCGCGGTTCTCGCCGCGACCGCATGGTCGCAGAACAGACCGGATACCTTCGCAATCAACTTCCTGCCTACCGAGATCGGCTACAACCCGATCGTCTCGTACACCACCTCCGAGGCGCAGATCTATTCGGGGATCTACGAAGGGCTCGTGGGCTACGACCCGTTCAGCCTTGACCCCATTCCCGCCGTCGCAAGCCGCTGGGAGGTCTCCGGCGACGGCCTGCGCTACCGGTTCACGATCCGTCCACACGCGCGCTACTCCAACGGCGACCCGGTCGTCGCGTCGGACTTCGTCGAAACGTGGCTGATGCTGCTCGACCCGGACACTAACGCCGCGTACGCCTCGCTCCTCGACATCGTCGCCGGCGCTCGCGCCTACCGCACCGGCGAGAGCGACGACCGGCGAAGCGTCGGCGTGCGCGCGGTGAGCGAGAAGGTGCTCGAGGTCGAGCTCGAGCAGCGGGCGACGCACTTCCTTCGGATACTCTGCCACCACAGCTTCGTCCCCATCCACCCGGATATCCGTGAGTCGGGCGACCTCGACGACCCGACGGCGATCCCGGTGAACGGACCGTACATCGTCAGCGTGGCGAACGAAGAAGAGATCATCCTCACCGAGAACCCCGAGTACTGGGATCGGCGCCGTCTCGAGTTCGAGGAGATCCGGATCGCGTTCGACGGCGACTACGAAGCGGTTACGCAGGCGTTCAACGAAGGCGAGATCGACTGGGTGCGCGGAGGAGTCGACCTGCAGGGCGTCGATCGTACCGAGGACATCGTCATCAACCCGCTCTTTGCGACCACCTACTACCAGTTCTCGGCGGTGAACGAGCCGTTCGACGATCCTCGCGTCCGCCGGGCGATGGCGCTCCTGCTGCCGTGGGATGAGATCCGCGACGACGAGAACTGGTACGTGCCGGCGACGAGCCTCGTCCCCGAGCTTCCCTCCTACCCGAAGGCCGAGGGCATCGTTGAACAGGATACCGAGGAGGCGCTCGCGCTGCTCGAGGACGCCGGCTACCCGAACGGCGAAGGCATGCCCACCATCGTCATCTCCATTCCCGCGCCCATAGAGAGCGACCTGGTCGCGCAGCAGATGGAGGAGAGTTGGGAAGAAGCGCTCGAGGTCGAGGTGGAGGCCGATGTCGTCGCCTACCCGCGCTACTTCTCGTTCGTCGAGGAGGAGACGTTCCAGGTGAGTACCGTGAGCTGGATCGGCGATTTCGCCGACCCTCTGACCTTCCTCGACATGTGGACGACGGGCAGCAACCTCAACAACTCGGGGTTCTCGAACGCGCAGTACGACGCGCTGATCCGCAGGGCGATGGGTATGGCCGGTGACGAGCGCTACGAGTCGCTCAGCGAAGCCGAGGAGATCCTGCTCTCCGACGGCGTCGTGCTGCCCATCAGTCACTCTCCGTCGATCAATCTGATCAACCTGCGGCTTGTCGACGGGTGGTATCCCAATCCGCTCGACATCCACCCGTTCAAGTACATGAGCCCGGCATCGGGCGCGCCGCTTCCCAACGTCGCGAGCGCCGCCGACTAACCCTCCTCGCCGGGACGAGGGAGCACCTATGCCGAACATCATCACGTTGACCATGAACCCCGCGATCGACACGAGCGCGCATTGCGATCGCGTACAGCACGATGTGAAGCTTCGCGTGAAACGCGTTCAACGCGACCCCGGCGGAGGCGGCATCAACGTCTCTCGTGCGATCGCGCACCTCGGCGGCCGGTCGACGGCGGTCTTCCCCGTCGGCGGGGTCGCGGGTGAGCTCCTGCAGGGCCTTCTCGCCGAGGAGCAGCTGAACCGCGTGGCGGTCGCAATCGAAGACACCGTCCGCGAGAATCTCACCGTGGTCGAAGACTCGACCGGCGAGCAGTACCGTTTCGGGATGCCCGGACCAGAGCTGTCGCCCGACGAGGTCGAGACGGTCATCGCTCGCCTTGCCGAGCTGGTCGGGCAGGACGACATCTTCGTTGCGAGCGGCAGCCTCCCGCCCGGCGTGCCGGTCGACTTCTACGCTCGCGTCGGTCGAACCGTTGCCGAGGCCGGAGCGAGGTACGTCGTCGACACGTCGGGTGAAGCGCTCGCGGCCGCAGTCGACGAAGGCGCGTGGCTCATCAAGCCGAACCTCCACGAGCTCGCCTCGTTGCTCGACGAGGAGCGCCTCGAGGAGCCGCAGATCCGAGAGGCCGCCACGGCCTTCGTCTCGCGCGGTCAGGCGAGACACGTCGTCGTCTCGCTCGGCTCGGGCGGTGCCTACCTGGTCAACGAGGCCGGCGTCACAAGACACGCGGCGCCGACGGTGTCGGTGGACAGCCGCATAGGCGCCGGCGACAGCATGATAGGCGGGATCGCCTGGGCGCTCGCGGAGGGCATGCGGGTCGACGAGGCGGTTCGGTGGGGCGTCGCAGCGGGGGCGGCGGCGGTCATGACCCCCGGAACCGAACTCTGCCGGGGCGAGGACGTCCGCCGGTTGCTCGCCGAGGTCGGCTGAGGCGGCCTGCCGCGGGGACGGCACGCGGATCGACGGCGGGCGGCAGAGTGGAACCGAAGGACGCCGGAGAACACCTCCTTCATAATCGGAGTCTCCTGTGGTATATTGTGGCGGATGAAAAAGGCCTCCAAGTCGAAGACTTCAACCAAGTTCCAGGAGAAGGAACAGGTCGTCTATCCGCTTCAGGGCGTCGGACAGGTCAGGAAAATCTTCAAGCGTGACTTCAAGGGCGAAGAAACGCTCTACTACGAGATCTACCTGGAGGTCAGCGACATGACCGTTTTCGTCCCGGTGGACAAGGCGGAGGAGCTTGGGATTCGCCCCATCGTCCCGAAGAAGCACGCCGACGCCGCCCTCTCGCTCATCGCGGAAGAGTTCGAGCCGGTACCCGCCGACTGGAAGATGCGCTACCAGATGAACCTGGACCTGCTCAAGCAGGGGAGCATCCAGGACATCGCGACGGTGGTGCGCGCGCTCTATCACCGCAGCAAGGTGAAGGAGTTGCCTATCCTCGAGCGCAAACTCTTCGACAGCGCGCTGAAACTGCTCGTCGACGAGGTCTCCTTCAGCCTCAACAAGAGCAAGAGCGACGTCGAAGAGCTCGTGTTCACCCGCCTCGAAAGCGAGCCAAAAAAACCCGCGAGGAAGTCGACCGACAAGGCAAGCGAGAAGAGCGAAACGACCGACGAGACGTCGTAGGACCATGGCGCGGCGCGACTGGAGCGAAATCGTTCGCCTCCTCCGCGAGCACAACGGGGCGCATCCGTTACCCTCGGTCTCGCAGATCGCACGCGGGAGCCGCTCGCCGTTCCGCGTCCTCGTGTCGACGATGATCTCGCTTCGCACGAAGGATGAGGTCACCACCGCCGCGAGCGAGCGGCTGTTCGCCCACGCGGGTACCCCCGCCGCGACCGCTGCGTTACCCGAGCATACGATCGCCGAGCTCATCTATCCCGCGGGGTTCTACCGCACGAAGGCCGCCAACATCCGTGAGGCGAGCCGTCTCATCGTCGACGAACACGGCGGGACCGTACCCTCGGAAATGGACGCGCTCACCGCGTTGCCGGGCGTCGGCCGCAAGACGGCCAACCTGGTGCTCGGCCAGGGATTCGGCATCCCCTCGATCTGCGTGGACACGCACGTGCACCGCATCGCGAACCGCTGCGGCTGGGTAGACACGAAGACCCCGGAACAGAGCGAGCACGCGCTCGCCGAGGTCCTTCCGCGCCAATTCTGGATCGAGATCAACGAGCTGCTCGTAGGCTACGGACAGAAGACGTGCACTCCCACGTCGCCGCGATGCTCGGCCTGCGTCATCGCGTCGCAGTGCGAACGACGGGGCGTCACCCGAAGCCGGTGAGCGAGGCCGACGCGTCGCTGATATTGTGACGCATTGGTCGGACGACGAAGTTAATGTAATCCAAGACACAACAAACCGCGATTTGCGATTTTACTTGCGCATTTTCCACATCAGTTGTATAGTGCTCATGACAAATCGCGATGCAGATCGACCGTCGGGCTCCAGCTCACTTCCTGCTCGGGCTGGCGCGCGCGAGACTGAGGTGAGGTCTGTTTCAGCATCAGGAGGACCGTATGAAGAGTGTCAAGGGCACCCAGACCGAGAAGAATCTACTCGCAGCGTTCGCCGGCGAGAGCCAGGCGCGCAACAGGTATACCTATTTTGCCAGCAAGGCCAAAGCTGAGGGCTACGTCCAGATAGCGGAGATTTTCACCGAGACGGCAAACCAGGAGAAGGAGCACGGCAAGCGCTTCTGGAGCTACCTGGAGGGCGGCGACGTCGAAATCACCGCCATGTACCCGGCCGGCTTCGCCGACGACGAGGTCGGATCGACGGTTGAAAACCTGAAGCACGCCGCGGCCGGCGAGCGGATGGAGTGGACCGAGCTTTACAGCGGGTTCGCGAAGACCGCGCGCGACGAGGGTTTCCCGCAGATCGGCGCGCAGTTCGACGCGGTGTGCATCGCCGAGAAGCAGCACGAGAAGCGCTACAATGCGCTCGCGAAGAACATTGAAGACGGCACCGTCTTCAAGCGGGACGCGGAGACCGTCTGGTCGTGCATCAACTGCGGCTACATTTTCGTCGGCGAAGAGCCGCCGAAGATGTGCCCCGCGTGCAAGCATCCGCAGGCCTACTACGAGCTCGTCCGCGAGAACTGGTAGCCCGAGCCACGCAGCACGGTAGCCCGAGCCCACGCAGCACGAAGGACCCGCCCGACGGCGGGTCCGTTTTTTCTCTCCGCCGTCGGCCCATGCTCACGGATGCGCGAAGCGCCGGCTATCCGCGCAGGCGGATGAACCCCGGCTGAGCCTCCTGCATCGCGAAGGGCACGAGCCCCGCCGCGATCGCCTCCACATCGTCGGCCACGAGCCGACCGACCGAGTGCAGGGGCTCAGCATTCGCGCCGGCGCGGTGCGACGAGAGGACCGCGTGGTCGACCTTCCGCAACGGGTGGTCGGCCGAGAGCGGCTGCTCGGGGTACACGTCTATGCCCGCGCGGAATCTGCCGGCGGCGAGCAACTCGGTGAGCGCGTCGAAGTCGACGACGTGCGCGCGGCTCATGAGTGGTTGCATACCGGATAATAGAAGGACGGTTACTCCGGCGCGATCCTTTGCTGCCGGTAGTGGGAACGATTCGCCGTCACAGGTACAATTCGAACGGGAGGAAGCGTGAAGACGATTCTGTGCTTTGGCGATTCGAACACCTGGGGAAGCGATCCGGTCAACGGCGGCCGGCACGCCTGGGAGGACCGATGGCCGACCGTCCTCGGGCGTGAGCTCGGCGATGACTACCTCATCATACCGGAGGGACTCAGCGGCCGAACGACGAGCTACGACGACCCGATCGAGGGCGACAAGAACGGCACGCGGCACCTGCCCATGCTGCTTGCCTCGCACGCGCCGCTCGATCTGGTGATTATCATGCTCGGCACGAACGATCTGAAGGCACGGTTCTCCGCACCTGCGGTCGACATCGCGGCCGGCGTGGGACGACTGGTCGACATCGCGCGGACGAGCGCCGCGGGCCGCGACGGCGGCGCGCCTGAGGTCCTCGTCCTCGTACCGGGCCCGACCGAACGGCTTACCCGCTTCGCCGAGATGTTCTCAGGCGGCGCGGAGAAGTCGCGCGATCTCGCGCGAGTCTTCACGGCGATGTGCGAGGAACGCAATGTACCCGTTGCGAAAGTCGGCGACGCGGTGCGCTAC
>CAZVEF010000152.1:0-6208 GCA_964625715.1 uncultured Spirochaetaceae bacterium
CGTTCGAGATATCCCACCGCCTGGATGAAAGCCAGCTCACCCCGCACATCGGCACCCGACTCTTTTTCCATCGTCTTGCGCGCGTGCTTCCTGAGCCGGTCTCTGGCGGCGTCGATGGTCTTTTCCATGTTCTGCGCCACCTGCGGGTCCTGGCCCTCGAGGCGACCACTCAGATAGTCGCGATCGTATTCGAGAAAGTCGAGAACCTGCGCCGTTATGTCGAACAGTTCTTGCCGACTCTCCTTGTGCGGTCGGTAGCCCTTCCGTCGGCTGCGTTCGAGTACCCGCAGCAGCTTTGCGATGTCGAGACCGATGTTTCGAAGCTCGACGGTAAGCTGCTGTTCCCGTTGGAGTTGAAGTGCTTGAGCGGGCGTGCAGGGTGCCCGGACCGCCGTGCCGACGGCCGCCGTGATGTCGCCTGCGAGTTGCCCCAGCGCCTCGTCGAGGTGTGCACAGCGCTCGCGGCCTTCGTCGAGGTGTTCGGGGATCTGGCCGGCGTTCATGGCGATCATGAGCATCTCGCCGGCAATCTCGGCCATTCGAGCGAGGGCCTGGCGTATCAGATGCAGATTGGCCTCCATGCCATCGGGAAGATCGAAGCGGACAAGCCTCAGCTCGTATTCGGTAGCCGGGCTCCGCTCTCCCCGGGCGGCAAGGGCAGCAGCCGTGGTACCCTGCGTCTGGCCCCGGCCCCGTGACAGCCCCGAGGCGGCGCGGCGACTCTTGCCGCCGGCGCCGGGTGCCACGCGTCGCAAATGATGAACGAGGTGTGGCGCAAGTGCGGTGAATGCCGCCGACGCAAGCATTGCAAGGGTGACCAAGAGACCGAGCCCCACGGTGGAGCCCGCCGCAAAGCGAACCTCGGCGGGTGAAGCCGCCGCAGGGAGGATGTCGAACTGAAGCCCGTGAGCCACGCCGATGACGAGAACCAGACCGACGACCAGAACGAGGAGATTGAACAGAATATGCGCCCGAGCGACCTTGACGGTTTCCGGACCGAAAGAGCGAACGCTGCTCACTCCTGCGATCGCCCCGCCGAGATTCGCGGCCAGTATCGCGGTGGCGCCTACCTCCGGCCCGGGCTGTCCCTGGCTTACAAAGACAAGCGTAATCGCGAAGAGGCCGAGAGAAGAGCCCGTAACCCACGCCGCCGCAGCCGCTCCCGCCGCCACGGCGACGAGAACAGGCAGAGCAAGCGGCCATGCAAGGTGCCGTGTAGCTGCCGGCGCATCTACGGCGGCAAGAAATGCGGGAACCGTATCGGTCAGGTACCCGAGGGCGGTGAGGAGAAGCCCCGCACCCACGAGCAACGCGACACCGGAGCGATTCTCTGATACGAGGCCCAGGCGAAAGGGCAGGGCACAGGCGAGAAGCAGCAGACCGAGCTCGCCCGTGAAGGGGACACGCAACACAGCTATGAGGATCCAGAGGTGCACCGTCATGCCGAGGTTGATGCCCACGAGCGGCGCCATGGCGGCGGCAGGGAAGAGTCGGCGGGAATCAACGGACACGAGTAACTCGATAAACGCCGCGGGTCGTGAGGCGGTGAGCCCGGTAGCGCCGAAGCCTCCGAGAAACCGACGCAGGACGCCGACATCGCTCGAGAACCGAGGAACGGTTCGAGACACACGGGCACGGTCGCCCGAGCGTTCGAGCAGGACATCGCCGAGGGCCCGGAGGCCGAGCAAAAAAAGGGAGAGCAGCCCGAGTATCGAAAACCCCAACATCAGCGTTTGCATCATGTGGTCATTCGTCGCGGGTAAAGCCCGGATCTCCGTATTCACGAAGGAAGGTCTGGAACTGTTTACGGTATTTCGGCATTTTCAGCGTGGTGTCGAAGGAATTGTCGCGCTCGGTGAGCTTGAAATCCCCCGAAAGGTTCAAGTATATGTGTGCGTCCGCCTCAGTGGGGACGTAGGGGGCGGCGCCCGCGCTCGAGAGTATGTAGTTGAGCAGTATGTTCCCCGTCCTGTGATTCCCTTCGAGAAAGAGCTGCGGGTAGCTCAGAAGCTTCGAGTAGAACACCGTGGCAAGCTCGTGGGGATCTCGCCGGCGTTTGCGGTTTTTGAGCACGTACGTTCGGATCGGATGGATCCGTTTGAGAAACCGTTTGCGAGTCGCCGAAAGATGGGCGTAGTAATCGCTGCGCACGCGGGGATCGGAGCCGCAAAGCACGAGATGGTTCAGCTCGAGGATGCCGTGCATCCCGGCAGGGGTGAAGACATCCATTCCCTTTTCGAGCATCTCGTTGAGAAACCCGTACGCCTGCAGAATGTGCGCGACCATCTCGTCGGTCAGCTCTTCCCGTTGCATCAAGAGGCGCTCGTTCACCTGAGAAAACGCCGATCGAAAACCATGAAGGGCCTGCTCGATGCGTTCCAGATCGAAGAGAACGGGCATTTACCCGAACACACCGGCAAGATACTCCTGGGTCCGCTCTTCCGCCGGGCTTTGGAACATGCGTTTGGTCGCGCCAAACTCGATGAGATCACCTACGTAGAAGAAAGCCGTGTAGTCGGCAAGTCGTTCCGCCTGCTGGAGGTTGTGGGTCACGATGATGGTAGTGAGTTGTTCGGAGATATCACGTACGAGCTCTTCAATGCGCGCGGCGGATTTCGGGTCAAGGGAGCTCGTCGGCTCGTCCATCAGAATGATCTCGGGGTCGACCGCCAGGGCGCGCGCTATGCACAACCGCTGTTGCTGGCCACCGGAAAGACTGCTTGCCGGGGTGCGCAGGCGGTCCTTTACCTCGTTCCACAACGCCGCGCGGGTGAGGGACTGCTCGACCACCTCGTTGAGGACCTCGCGCCGTCTGATGCCGACGAGCCGCAGGCCTGCCGCCACGTTCTCGTAGATCGACTTGGTGGGAAACGGCGTGGGTTTCTGGAACACCATGCCGATGCGGCGACGGATCATCACCGGGTCGACGCCGTTCTCGTAGATGTTCTCCCCGTCGAGCAGTGCTCGGCCGCTGACTTTGGCCTCCGGGGTAAGATCGTGCAGCCGATTGAGTGCCCGCAAGAAGGTCGTCTTGCCGCAACCCGACGGCCCGATCAGGGCCGTGCAGGTTCTGTCATACACGGGCAGCGAGACGTCGCGGACTCCCACTGCCGGCCCGTAGTATACTGAGAGATTCTCAGTGCGCATGCGTACATCCATTGACGGAGGTCCTCCTCGATTCATGACTCATTGGTTCGTTCGTTCCGAGATCCAGTCGGCGAAACGTGCGGTGATGATGCGGCCGCTCAGGAATACGACCATGACGAAGACCAGCAGAATGATCCCCGCCGCCCAGCCCATCTCGTGCCACTGCTTGTAGGGGCTGATGGCAAGGCTGTACAGCCGTTGGGGCAGAGAATCCATCGCCCGGGTAATGTCGGTGTTCATGTAGTTCTGACCGAAGCTCGTAAATAGAAGCGGCGCCGCCTCGCCTGCGGCGCGGGCAAACGCGATCAGGACCCCGGTGATCAAACCCGTGCGAGAGGCCGGAAGAACGAGCGATAGCGTCACGCGCCAGCGCGCCAGTCCCAGGGCAAGACCCGCCTCGCGCAGCGACCACGGCGTGATGCGCAATACGCTCTCCGTCGAGCGCGCGATGATCGGAATCATGAGAATCGCCAGCGCCACCGACCCGGAGAGGGCGGAAAAACGTCCCATCGGACGTACCACCAGAGAAAACGCCACCAGCCCGATGAGCACCGCCGGCATGCCGTTCAGAGTAGCGGCAAGGAGACGGATCGGCGGATTCAGCGGGTGATCGGGATACTCGCTCAGCATAACCCCGGCCCCGATACCGAAGGGCACCGCCAGCAGCAGCGCCGTAAGGTCGATGATGACCGTCCCCACGATGGAGTGTGCAAGCCCCGTGGGGCGACCGGTCATGGCCCTCGCGGGGGATCCGAGCTCCGCGGTGAAAAAGTCCACATTCAATGCTCCCACACCCTGAATGAAGACGTGGCCGATGACTACGAGTATCGGCGCAACGACAATCGCGGTGGCGACCGCGGTCAAGGCGACGATAAAGCGGTCACGAGCGTAACGTTGGTGAAGCGTCATAGTCGGGATACCCCCTTGATGAGCTTACGCTGAATATACGCGGCGGCGAAGTTAATGAGGAGCGACAACAGGAACAGCATGAACCCCACCGCCATCACGCTGGCAAAATGGAGCGTCTCGACCGCTTCGCGGAACTCGTTGACGATTACGCTCGGCATGGTTGCCGCGGGTCGAAACGGCCGGAAGGGTAGATCGTTGTTGTTCCCCACGAGCATGGCGAGCACCATGGTCTCCCCGAGGGCGCGTGCTAAGGACAACAATGCTCCGGCAACGATTCCGCCGCGGGCCGCCGGCAACACCGCGACTTTCAGCACCTCGAACCGCGTTGCGCCGAGTCCCCAGGCAGCCTCCCGCTGATCGGTAGGTACAAGTCCAATCGCGTCTCGGGTGAGAGCCATGGTATAGGGGATGATCATAAGCGACAAGAGCAGCGTCGCCGTGGCGAAATTGAAGGTGGTCGGGGAGCCGAGAACGGACTGCAACCACGGAGCGTGAGCTCCGGCCCATTCGTACATCGGCATGTACAGACTCCGGCGCATGAACGGCGCGAAGACGAATATGCCCCACAGCCCGAGGACGACGCTCGGTATCGACGCGAGCAGATCGACGAGGTAATTCACGACGGTTGCAATCGGTTTGGGTGCGTACTCCGCGCTGAAAATGGCGGAGCCGATGCCAATCGGCACGGCGATGATGAGCGCAGCCAGGCTCGTCGCGAGGGTTCCAACGAGAAACGGGAGCGCGCCGTGTCGGCCGGTGACGGGATTCCATTCAACGCCGCCGAGGAACCGAAAAAAGCCGATTTCGCGGAATGTAAGGGCCGAATCCCGGTACAATACGACCGCCATCAGCGCCGCGAGAACGAGTATTGTCGATCCGATCGCCACGATAACGCCGGTAAACACTCGATCGCCCGCGCGTCGGTAGAGCGCCGCAGGTTCACGTATAGCGCTCCTTATCGGGCGATCGGCCTGAGGCAAGGAAGTCTCACCATGATCCATTGATACTCCTCGAATACACAACCGCGACCGATCGAAACCGGTCGCGGAGGACGTGGTGTACGTAGAAGCGCGCGGGCGCGCACGCGCCCGCATGAAGCCTGAAGCAGTATTACATGTCGACCATTTCTTCGACAACATCTTCGCCGATCGGCTCACCTTCGAAGGTGATGCGACGGATCATGTCGAGGCCGAGCTCGGTCGGCCGCTCCGCCAGTCGGGCGAAGTCGAGACCCTCCGACAGCTCCTGGCCGTCGGTCACGATCCACACGAGGAATCGCAGCACTTCCTCCGCTTGAGTACGGGTGCTGATCGCATCGTTTTCATCGAACTTCTCGTACGCCATGACCCAGCTGAACCCGGCGGCCGGCCATCCGTCTTCCGCCGTCGTATCCGTAACGAGGGCACGAGTATCCTCGGGGAGCTCCGTGTTCGCGGCGGCTCCGGCAGTCTCGAGGGACGCCTGGATGCGATTGCCGCTCTTGTTGATGAGGTCTCCATAGGGAATATCGTTTGCGGTCGCGTAGATCAGGCTGTTGTACCCGATGGCGCCCTCGGTCGCCATTACGGCTCCGGCTACACCCTCGTTGCCTTTGGCGCCGGTGCCTACCGGCCAATCGACGCTGGTACCCCACCCTACGCGGTCTTCCCATTCCGAGGATACCTTGCTCAGGTAGTTCGTCCACACGTTGGTGGTCCCCGATCCGTCGGAGCGATGGACGACCTCGATCTGCATGTCAGGAAGATCCGCGTCCGGGTTCAGCTCCGCAATCTGCGCGTCGTCCCACCGCGTGATGTTGCCGAGGAAGATGTCGGCCATGGTTTCGCTGTCAAAGACCAGCCCGCCCGGGCCGAAGCCGGGAAGATTGAACGTCGGAGCTACCGCCCCGAGGGTAATCGGAATGTTGAACGCGGTGCCGCCGGTCTCCTCCTCGACCTGCTCCATCTGCTCGTCGTTGAGGTGTGCCTCGGTTGCCCCGAACATGATCGTCTGCTCGAGAAACTGCCGGATGCCCCCACCGGAGCCGATTGACTGATAGTTGACCGTTACCTGGCCGTCGGTGAGATCCCGATACTCGTCGGCCCAGGCGGTCATCAGGGGCGCCACAAAGCTCGCGCCCGCACCTTCGAGCTCTACGTCTTGTGCACCCTCT
>CAZVEF010000153.1:0-6182 GCA_964625715.1 uncultured Spirochaetaceae bacterium
CGATCTCCTTCCTCACCGACTCGGGCTTGAGCGTCCGCTCGAAGCTGTCGGGGTGCCGGACGACGCCGACCTTGGTCGCCACGACGACCGAATCGCGATGTCCCTTGATCGCGCGGCCCACCACCTCTTCCGAGTGACCCGCTCCGTAGGCCGGCGCCGTGTCGATGAGCGTGATCCCGGCGTCCAGCCCCGCCTGGATCGCGCGGATCGATCGCTCGTCGTCCACATCGCCCCAGAAGTCGCCGCCGATTGCCCAGGTCCCCATGCCTACCGTCGAAACCGTGAGATCTGTTGTGCCAAGCTTCGTGTACGTCATACTATCTCCTCTGCTGGTTCGCGGCCGTGCGGGCGCATTGCGCCCGGCGGCCGGTGCCGTCATTCTACAGCGAAAGACGTACGCGTTTCTTCGGCAGCAGACGGAACTCCCTGCCCCGGCACCTTGCGGTGAGGTCGAGCCCCGCGGTCTGTTCGCGTGTAACGTACGCGATCGACTCGCCGTCTTCGAGCTCCACCTCTATACGCAGCCGCTCCGCGCGGTGACGGATCACGAAGGAGACGCGGCGCCAGCCGTTGGGGAGCTGCGGATCGAGCTCGATGTGGTCGCGGAAGAGGTTCACCCCGGCAAACGCCGTGACGACGATGTCGATCGAGCCGGCCATGACCCCGCAGTGAATCCCTTCGAGCGTCGTACCGCCCTGCGTGTCGAAGACGTCGCTTCGGAGGCACTCGACGAACCAGCGCCACTGGTCGTTCTTGTGCTCGTCGAGGTAGCGCAGGATCGCCGAGTGCACGATCCAGCTCAGCGTCGAGCCGTGGCTCGTGCGCTGGACGTAATACTCGTAGTTGCGGCGCAGGAGCTCCTTCCCGCTGATGTCGTCGTAGCCCATCATGTTCAGGATGTGCCGGACCTGCCCCGGGGCGAGCAGGTAGAACATCATGAGCACGTCGGCCTGCTTGGAGACCTTGTACCGGTCCGGCGAGTCGTTTTCCGCCTTGAGGATGCGGTCCATGCGCCGGATGCTCTCGTACTTGTGGCGGTACTCGTCCCAGTCGAGCTCCTCGAGGTCCATGTAGCCGTCGAACTGGCTGATGATCTTCTCGTCGTCCATGACGACCTTCATGCGCGCAACGATCTCCTCCCAGTCCGACAGCTCCTGCTGGTCGAACCCCAGACGGTCGCGCATCTTTGCCTTCGCATCATCGGCCAGATGCTCGTACGTCTCGATTATCTTGTGCAGCAGCCACGCCCCCATCACGTTCGTGTACGCGTTGTCGTTGAGCCCACCCTCCTCGTACGGGGCGTCCGGGTACTTCTCGTGGAACTCATCCGGGCCCATGACGCCCCGGATGTGGTAGCGTCCGTCGGCCTCGTCGTATTCTGCGATGCTCGCCCAGAACCTGCCGATCGCGAGCAGCATCTCCATCCCGTACTCGTGAAGGAAGCCCTCGTCGCCGGTCGTGTAGAAGTAGGTGTAGACGTCGTAGGCGATCGAGATGGATATGTGGCGCTGCAGGCTGCTGAGGTCGGGGTCCCACTCGCCGGAACGGGGGTTGTAGTGGAGCTCCTGGCTCTCGGATCCGCCGGTGTCCGCGCTCTGCCACGGATACATCGCGCCGCGGTATCCTTCCTGCCGCGCGAGCTCGCGCGCCGCGTCGAGCCTGCGGTACCGGTACATGAGGTGGCTCTTCGCGACTTCCGGAAAGCGCAGCGTGTAGAAGGGAATGATGAACGTCTCGTCCCAGAAGATGTGCCCGCGGTACGCCTCGCCGTGAAGCCCGCGCGCCGGCAGGCCCACGTCGAGCTGAGCGTTGTTCGGGCTCGCGGTGGACAGCAGGTGATACGCGTGCAGGCGCAGGATCCGCTGCGCGAACCGGTCGCCCTCCACGACGATGTCGGCGTCCTCCCAGAGCTTCTTCCAGCGTTCGACGTGCCGATCGTGCTCGCACTCGTACTCGCCGGCCTCGCTCGCGAGCTTCTCCGCGGCAGCGCGCGGGTCGTCGGTGTCGAAGTCCCCGCCGGTGTAGATCGCTACCAGCTTCTCGAGCGTGAAGCTCTGCTGCTCCTCGAGATCCGCCTCGAACTCTTCGGTGACGCGGTCCACCGTCGACTCGAAGCTCCGTCGGAAGCTGTCGCCCTCGTCGCTTCGGTCACCGTTTCCGCCGAGCGAGGCGGAGGTCCGGCTGCGCATGCACACCGCGCGCCGGCCGTTGATGGTGCGCATCTCGAGGTAGGCGCCGTCGTCGCGCTCCCAGGCAATTCCCTCCTCACCCATCGGCTCGAGGTGCCGTTGCTGAAGGTCGCGGTAACGCTCGACGAGAAAGTTGCGCACGTCGCCGTCGATCGACGCGCGGACGGTCACCGGGCTCGAATGGTTGACCGCGGTCACGATCATCCGCATGGCCGCGAGGTGCGGCCGGTCCATGCTCGCGAAGCGCTCGCTTTCGAGGCGCGTAATGCGGCCCTCGTTGTCCCGGAGCGTCAGGTCGTGGTGCATCGTCGCCGAGCGGAACTCGACCCAGTGCCGGTAGTCGGTCACCTCGCAGGTGTGCGGGGAGAGCGCCTCACCGTCATCGACGTGGACGGTCGTCGCGGTCCAGTTCGGACAGTTGACGAAGTCGTTGTTGTAGATCGTCCTGCCGCGTACTTCCGTGCCGGCGCGGTCGAAGAGCCCGGCAACGTACGTCCCCGGGTTGTGCGTATTGTCGTCGATGCCCTCGCTCTCGAGCGAGCCGCGCGTACCGAAGTAGCCGTTTCCCACCGTGGTGAGCGCCTCACGCAACCGCTCCTCCTCGGTGTGGAAGCCGTGATAACCGAGCATCCAGCAGTCGTCCGGGAGACGCTCGGCGAACCACCGGTCGATGTCGTCCGGCGAGATCTCGCCGAGGTCGGAGACGACGATGTCCGCACCGTAGTGAAAGAGGCGGCCCTCGTCGGCGCCGCGCGCGACGCCGAGCACCAGACCGAATCCGCCGTTGCGCCCGGCTTCTACGCCCGCGTAGGCGTCCTCGACCATCATGGTTTCGACCGGACTCGTCCCGATGCGTTCGGCGGCGAGGAGGAAGATGTCCGGCTCGGGCGTCCCGTTCAGGTCGAGCTCGCGGCTGACGTTCCCGTCTACGATCGCCTGGAACTTATCCACGATCCCCGTCTGCTCCATGATGTAGGTGGCGTTGCGGCTCGAGCTCGCCACCGCGACCTTGACGTCCCGGGCGAGGAGCTCGTCGATGAGGCGGATCGAAGAATCGAAAACCTCCACGCCGCCCTCGGCGACGAGCTCGCGAAACCGTTCGTTCTTCCGGTTGCCGATCGCGCAGATCGTGTCGCTTCCCGGGGCGTCGTCTGGATCGCCGAAGGCGAGCGAGATGTTGCGTGACTCGAGGAAGCTCTTCACGCCCTGATAGCGCTGCTTGCCCTCCACGTAGGGGACGTAGTCCTCGTCGTGGGTGAACGGCTCGCTGTCGTCGTCCTTGCGTTCGGCGAGGATCGCGTCGAAGGTCTCCTTCCACGCTCTGAAGTGCAGCTTCGCGGTGTGCGTGATAACGCCGTCGAGGTCGAAGACGGCGCCCCGGAACTCTGCGCCGCAACTCATCCGTCCTCCCTCATCTCGTACAGCGCCGCGACCAGCACGTCGGGCGCCGAGACGAAGTGGCTGCGTGAGACAAGGCCGGCGACCGCCGAGCGCAGTTCGGCGTCCTCCGTGACGAAAACCGCCGCCGTACGATCAGGCCCGGAGCGCTCTGCGGCGAGCTCTACCATGGGCAGATCCGACCACGTGTCGCCGCAGATCAGATTGGGGCCGGTCGCGAGATCGAGCCCGAGTCTCTCGTCGAGAAAGCCGATTCCGTCGCCCTTCGTGAACTCGCGCTGCCCTTCCACCGTCAGCGTGATCTCGATGTCTTTGCCCGTGTCCTCGATCCCGAAGGTTGTGCCGTCCGGGTCGAGCTCGCGCACGAGGTCGTTGACCCGCTCGAGAAACGCCCGCGACCGCGCCTCCGGTATCGAGCCGTGGATATCCTGGCGCGCGACGGTCGTCTGGCCGAACTTGTGTTGCATCCCGCTGCCTATCACGCCGAAGGCGCGGTACTCCTCGCGGCTCACCAGCCCGTCGAGCCGGCCGTTGAGCTCGTCGAGCGCGGCAGCCTGCTCGTCGCCGATCTCCATCGATCCCTCCTCCCCGGACCGGCTGTGGTACTCGCGTCCCTCGCTGCCGGCGTAGTGCGTGCTGCCGGCGGGCATCGCGGTGAGCTCGAGCAGCCCGTCGACGAAAAGCGGCGCCGAGGTGAGGATGACCGACGAGACCGACCGCTGCCGCACGAATCGGGTGAGGTAGGCGGCATTCCAGATCGATTGGTGGCTCGACAGGTAGCGACCGCAGTAGTTGTTGACCGTGCCGTCGCGGTCGGTGATGAAGTTGGTGATCCGGACGCCGCGGAGGAATCGCACCGTCTCCTCCAGCTCGTCGGCAAACGAGCGCGTGCGGCCCAACTCACGATTGTGGGTGGCGAGGTAGTCGTGGAAGCCGTCCTCGCGACCCGCCGCGCTCTGAAGGAAGAAGATGTCCTTCTCCAGCTCGGTCCGTTCGTAATCGAGCGTGACCGTCGTCTCGAACCCCCCGGCGGAGAGCTTCTTGCTGAAACGGTCGCCGGGCAACTTGTCGAGCGCGGACACCGCTTCCTCGAGCGATCGAATGTGGTCGGGTCGATGCGCGCCCAACAGGTAGTAGCCCGCAACTGCACGCCGAACGGCGTGGACCTCGCCCATGAAGTCGTAGAAGGCCTCGAGTGTCTGCATAGCTAACGAGAAGCTATCCGCGCGGTCGCAAGGCGGACATATACCAGGTGGGTTACGGACTCACCGTTCGTTCCCGGCTCAGCCGAGGATAGCGGTCTCGAGCTCTTCGGCGGCCGTCTGGTCGGGCACACCCTCGACGAAGACCGCGGTTCCGCGCGGGTCGAGCTCACGGGCGAGGTGCGCGACCTCGTCGGGCTGGCAGATCACGAGCACCGGCTTGCCCGCCTCCTGGAGCATCCGGAACATGGGTATCTTCGGGATCGCGCCGGTCGAGCCTGCGCCGGGGGTGAACTGGATCGCGTCGATGCTCGAGCCGGCGAGCGCCTCCGCGTGACGCGCCGCATCAGGACCGTCGAGGTGAAAGAGACATCTGCCGGCCCGCCTGCCCTGCTCTTCCAGATACGGGAGGGCGAATTCGGCGAAGTGATCGGGACCGATCATCGAGTTGAAGTCGCAGGTGGGCACGGTATAGGGCACCTCCGACCAGGCGTGCAGCCAGCTCGTCGCCCCCGCGCCCGCGGCGGTGATCGTGCTCATCGTGCGGTCGAACGCGTATTCCCACGCGTCGACGAGCTGCGGCAGCACCCTCCGGACATCGTCGGGCCGATCGTAGAGGTCCATCAGCAGCGCCTCCGAGCCGCGGAGGTTGGCGAGAATATCGGTCGCCCCGGAGAGGTCCGGCAGGCTCACCAGGTAGTTACCCGCCGCGTCGGCGGAGACGGTCTCGACGAGCCGCATGTACAAGGAAAACCACTTCCCGTCAGGGTCGATCTCGAGCGGGCCGTCGTAGGGGTCGTCGACGGGGTCCTGCCAGCTCGTGTTCTCGCGGATCGCGAAGTGGAGTCTCGCGCCCAGCAGGGCCGCCGTGAAGACTGGTCCGAAATCGACCCGGATGCTCGGGACCGACTGATCGATGAAGTAGCTCTCGTCGAGACGGAAGCGGCTCGCCTCGAGCCACGCCGGCGGATCCTCGATGACGTCGAACGGCTTGTGATAGCCGGTACCGTGGCGAGGGGCGACGCCGATGAGAAGCGGCCGGTCGGCGTCGAAGCGCCACCAGCGCTCCCAGCGATCGGCGATCTCGGCGAAACGCGGCTCGCGCGAGAGCCCTCGCTCGACGACCGAGTGAAGCGAGGCCTGGAGCGTTTCCTTCTCCATCATGCGGTCATGGTAGCACGCGTTGCGCTCGCGCGTATTGCACGAAATCGTCAAAGGGTGTGCGTTTCTCATACTCGACGAGCGCGACTGGACACCGCAACCGCGACGCCCCATACTGGGCGAATGACACCCCGCCAGCTCGTCCTCGCGGCCGGCCACAGCGAGCCCGTCGATCGCGTTCCCGTCACCCCCTACATGGGCAACTACGGCGCCGCCGTAGCGGGCGTGCCGA
>CAZVEF010000154.1:0-6138 GCA_964625715.1 uncultured Spirochaetaceae bacterium
GGCCATATTCTGTCGACCGAAGTCTGGTTTCGGGAGTGTCGGCGGTCGATGAGCTTGCCGAGCTGCCGGCGGTGGGTGTTCCATTGGCCTAAAGGTCGACCAGGGCTGTCTTTGTCGTGGTTATGCACGGACTTATCCACATTGTTTACATAGGTTATCCACAGAATTCGTCCGGAGGGCTGGGCGCGGGGGTTCGTCTTTACCGGGCCGCAGCAGCGCATTATATTAATGAGACTGCCCATGGAAGACAAATACTCTGCGGAAAGCATCCAGGTTCTCAAGGGACTCGACCCCGTTCGCAAGCGGCCGGGGATGTACATAGGCTCTACCGGCCCGGATGGGCTTCATCATCTCGTCTACGAGGTGGTCGACAACAGCATCGACGAGGCGCTTGCCGGACACTGCTCGACGATCAAGGTGACGCTCGAGAAGGGCAACGTCGTGGCGATCGAGGACGACGGCCGGGGCATCCCCGTCCAACTCCACGCCGGGGAGAACGTGAGCGCGCTCGAGCTTGTCATGACGCGCCTGCACGCGGGCGGGAAGTTCGACAAGAAAAGCTACAAGGTCTCAGGCGGGTTGCACGGCGTGGGCGTGTCGGTGGTCAACGCGCTGAGCGAATGGTGTGAGGTCCACGTCCACGTCGACGATCAGGTACACGTCCAGAGGTATCAGCGCGGCGTGCCCGACGGCCCGGTCCGTCAGATCGGCACGACCGAGAAGCACGGAACGCTGGTTCGCTTTGCTCCGGACACCGAGGTTTTCGAGACGACGATGTTCAACTTCGACACGCTGTCGAATCGGCTTCGCGAGCTCGCCTTCCTCAACAAGGGCATCCGCATCACGATCGAGGACCAGAGGATCCCCACGCCCAAGCGACACGAGTTCAAGTTCGAGGGCGGGGTGAAGGAGTTCGTGACCTTCCTCAACAAGAACAAGACGACGATCAACCCCGAGCCGATCTACTTCGAGGGCGAGCGTGACGCTGTGCTCGTCGAAGTCGCGATGGAGTACAACGAGACGTACAACGAGTCGATGTTCAGCTTCGTAAACAACATCAACACCCGTGAGGGAGGTACGCATCTGGTCGGGTTCAAGAGCGCGCTCACGCGAACGCTCAACGACTTTCTCAAGAAGAACCCGAAGTTTGCGAAGAAGCTCGACGAGAACCTCTCCGGTGACGACGTCCGCGAGGGCCTCACGGCGGTGGTGTCGGTGAAGGTTCCCGAACCCCAGTTTGAAGGGCAGACGAAGGCAAGGCTGGGCAACAGCGAGGTAAAGGGTATCGTCGAGTCGATCGTGAACGAGTCGCTCACTGCGTACTTCGACATGAATCCGAAGGAGGTCACCGCGATCCTCGACAAGACGGTCATGGCCGCGAAGGCGCGGGCAGCGGCCCGGCGCGCGCGCGACCTTACCCGACGCAAGAGTTTTCTCGAGTCCGGCGGCCTGCCCGGAAAGCTCGCCGACTGCAGCGAGAAGGATCCGCGCAAGTGCGAGATCTACATCGTGGAGGGTGACTCCGCCGGCGGCAGCGCCAAGCAGGGCCGCGACCGAACCTTCCAGGCGATCCTTCCGCTGTGGGGGAAGATGCTGAACGTGGAGAAGACGCGGGTCGACAAGGTCCTCGCGAACGACAAACTCCAGCCGATCATGTCGGCGCTCGGCAGCGGTGCCGGGAACGAGTTCGACATCACCAAGGTGCGCTATCACCGGGTGATCATCATGGCCGACGCCGATGTTGACGGGTCGCACATTCGCACGCTGCTGCTGACCTTCTTCTACCGGTACATGCGCGAGCTGATCGAAGCCGGCTACGTCTACATCGCGATGCCCCCCCTCTACAAGATCAGCTACGGCAAGGAAGTCCACTACGCGTTCAACGACATCGAGCGCGCCCGCGTCGTCCAGGAGATGAAGGCCGAGAACGAGAAGATCTCGGTCCAGCGCTACAAGGGACTCGGCGAGATGAACCCGGATCAGCTGTGGGAAACCACGATGAACCCGGAGAATCGGCGCATCATGCAGATCCAGCTCGAAGACGCCGTCGAGGCCGAGAGCGTGTTCACGACGCTCATGGGCGAACACGTCGCGCCGCGCCGCGAGTTCATCGAGGACAACGCGCTCGCCGTCTCGAACCTCGACGTCTAGTCACTCGGAAACCGGAGGTCCCCCATGTCCGACCAGAGCAGGGTGATCCCTGTAGCTATCGAAGACGAGGTCAAGGAAAGCTATCTCAATTACGCGATGAGCGTTATCGTGAGCCGCGCGCTGCCCGACGTGCGCGACGGGCTCAAGCCGGTTCACCGCCGCATCCTCTACGGCATGAACGACATGGGGATCAGGAGCGACCAGCCTCCGAAGAAGAGCGCGCGCATCGTCGGCGACGTCATGGGTCGCTACCACCCGCACGGCGACGCGAGCCTCTACGACACGGTTGTCCGGCTCGCACAACCGTTCAGCATGCGCTACCTGATGGTGCAGGGGCAGGGCAACTTCGGTTCGATCGACGGCGACCCGCCGGCGGCGATGCGCTACACCGAGGCGCGTCTTGCCCGCATCGCGGACGAGATGCTTCGCGATATCAAAAAGGAAACGGTCGACTTCGCGCCGAACTACGACGACACGCTGCAGGAGCCGGAGGTTCTTCCTGCGGCGTTCCCGTACCTGCTCTGCGAGGGTGCGAGCGGCATCGCCGTCGGAATGGCGACGAACATCCCCCCGCACAATCTGGGCGAAGTCGCGAACGCGATCAAGGCGTACATCGACAACCCCGAGATCACGATCGACGAGATCATGACGCACGTGACGGGTCCGGATTTTCCGACCGGCGGTACGATCTACGGGCTGCAGGGCATTCGCGACGCGTACACGACCGGCAAGGGCCGCATTACCGTGCGCGCGAAGTTCACGATCGAGTCGACGGGCTCCGGAAAGGACATGATTATCGTCCACGAGATCCCGTACATGGTGAACAAGGCGACGCTCATCATGCGGATCGCCGATCTCGTCCGCGACCGCAAGGTAGACGGCATCGCCGATCTTCGCGACGAAAGCGACCGCGACGGCATGCGGATCGTCATTGAGCTCAAGAAGAGCGCGAGCCCGAAGATCATCCTCAACCACCTGTTCAGCCACACGCAGCTGCAGCAGAACTTCAACGTCAACACGCTTGCGCTCGTGAACGGTCGCCCGGAGGTGTTGACGCTCAAGGACATGATCCGGCACTTCGTCGCGCACCGGCGCGATGTCGTGATCCGACGCGCGAAGTTCGACCTGGACAAGGCCGAGAAGCGTGCGCACATCCTCGAAGGTCTGAAGGTTGCGCTCGAGAACATCGATGAAGTGATCGCGACGATCAAGGAGTCGCGTACGGTCGACATCGCACGCGTAAGCCTGATGGAGCGTTTCGAATTCAGCGAGATCCAGGCGACCGAGATCCTCAACATGCGCCTCCAGCGGCTGACCTCGCTCGAGACGCAGAAGATCCTCGACGAGCTTGCCGAGGTGCTCAAGCTGATCGAGGAGCTCAAGGAGTTGCTCGCGAGCGAGGAGAAGATCCTTGGAGTCGTGCGCGAAGAGACGCTCGAGCTCGTCGAGCGATACGGTGACGAGCGGCGCACCGACGTCGTTCCCTCCGAGGTCGAGAAGATCGACATCGAGGACCTGATCCAGCGCGAAGACATGGTCGTGATCATCACCCATCGCGGGTACACGAAACGCGTTCCGTGGAGCGCCTACAAGGTCCAGGGCCGGGGCGGCAAGGGCACAACGAGCAGCGGCAGCCGAGCGGACGACGACTTCGTAGAGCAGCTGTTCATCGGCAGCACGCACGACTATCTGTTGTTCGTATCGAGCGCCGGGCGCGCGTACTATCTCAAGGTTCACGAGATCCCGGAGGCTTCCCGGTACGCGAAGGGCACGCACGTTCGGTCGCTCCTGCAGATCTCCGCCGACGAGGAGATCACGGCCGTCGTCTCGCTCAAACACTTCACACGCGACCAGCACCTCTTCATGGCGACCGCGCGAGGCGTGGTCAAGAAGGTCACAACCGACCAGTTCACGAACGCGCGCACGCGCGGGATCACCGCGATCAAGCTCGACGAGGCCGACCGTCTCTGTGTGGCGCTGCTGACGAGCGGTGACGACGATCTGTTCCTCGTGACCCGTAGGGGCAAGGGATTGCGGTTCCACGAGGACAGCGTCCGCGCGATGGGCCGACCAAGCCGCGGCGTCACCGGTATCAAGCTCTCTCAGAACGACGAGCTTACCGGGTGCGTCGTCGTCGCCGAGGGCGAGCAGATGCTCACCGTCACCGAGTACGGATACGGAAAGAGAACCGACTACGACGAGTTCTCGCCGCACGGACGTGGTACCGGCGGGCAGATCGCGTACGGGACGAACGAACGGACCGGCGAGCTCGTGGACGTGGTGAGCGTTCAGCCGGCTTCGCAGCTGATGATTGTGACGTCGCAGGGGCAGACGATCAAGCTCCAGGCGGGGGTCATCCCGATTCAGTCGCGCTCGGCAATGGGTGTGCGCGTCGTGAACATCGGCCGGCCCGACTTCGTCGTAGGTCTCGATCGGACAGCCGAAGGCGAGGAGGCCGACGAGCAGACAGGAGCGGCGCTTGACGTCGATTCGAGGCTGACGCCCGGCGATGATGCACCGAACCCTGCCGAGGACGAGCGAGAGGCGGAGGAGGGCTCGCGCTCGGAAGACGCGGACGACTCGGAGGAGTAGCCCGCCCGGGAGAGCCTCCGTTTCGTCTGGTCATGAGCCGCGCTCGAGTCCGCGCGTGTTTCACGTGAAACAACGATCTATGTCGACCGAACCCACCGGGACCGCCCGCGCCGAGATCATTGCCAAGCGCTCCCGCTTCGTCGCCGATGCCGTGCGGGTCACGTCCGTCGCCGCGGCGGAAGCAGGCATCGCGCGGATCCGCGCCGAATACCCGGATGCCAGCCACGTCGTCTACGCCTACCTCGTCGGCGACGAACGAAGCGAACAGGCCGGTCTGAGCGATGCCGGAGAGCCCAAGGGCACGGCCGGCAGGCCGGTCATGGAGATTCTCCGCGGCTTCGGGGTGCGCGACGTTCTGATCACCGTCGTGCGCTACTTCGGGGGAACGAAGCTCGGTACCGGGGGATTGGTGCACGCCTACGGAAACGCCGCCCGAGCCGTCCTCGAGCGGTTGCCGACCCGCGAGCGTGTCGACCGGGTGATCGCGCGCTGTTCGATGCCGTACGACCTGCTCGAGCGTACCCGGCAGCTCATCGGCGCGGCCGGCGGAGCGGTCGTCGAGGAGGAGTACGGTACGAGCGTGGCGCTGGTGTGGGAGATGCCGAGCGAACACCTCGACGCGCTGCGAGAGGAGGTGCGAAACCTTTCGCGCGGTGGTGTCGAAATCGAAACGGGGTGAAGAACGGGTACTCGCCGGTCATGCGCCATCGGCGGCGCGCCGGCACAGGCAGCGCGCGCGGCCGCGTTGAGCGCTGCGAGCGTGAAGGTGTGCCCTCAAGGTGCCGATGCAGCTCGACCTTCGGGAAGCTCTTCATGACCTTGGAGTTGGCGAGCACGCCTGCACTCCCGGTTGTCAGCTCTTCGTTCATGCGACCATCCGTTGCACGTAAATCTAACAGCTTCTCTTCGATTTCTCCAACATGGATGACAGATCCGGAAAAAAAGGTCACTCTTACGGGTAGCCCTGCCGAAGAAGAGTGAGAAGGGAGAACTCCGCCATGGGTGGCTTGCAGCAGTATATCGCATCCATACCGAAGACTGAGATCCACCTGCACATCGAGGCGTGTGTCGGTTCAGACTCGTACCACACGTTGATGGAGAAGTACGACATTCCCCACGACGACACGACAAACGCGCTGACCGATTTCTCGAAGATCGGCAGCCTCAAGAGTATGCTCGAATCGTTCTACTTCGTGCAGTCGTTCTTCCGCGAACCGGAGGACTTCCTCCTCGTTGTGAACGACGTCGTCGACTACGCGCGCCGCAACAACATCTACTACATCGAGGCGTTCGCGTCGCCTTCGATGGTTCTCAATCGCGGTATGGTCAGCTTCGACGACATGTTTTCGACCCTCGTGTCGGGATTCGACGAGGCGGAGAAGAAGCACGGGGTCG
>CAZVEF010000155.1:0-5897 GCA_964625715.1 uncultured Spirochaetaceae bacterium
TGATCGTGGAGAAGCCGCGGATGTCGGTGAACATGGCGGTGAGGTGCTTCTTCACCCCGCCGAGCGCGAGCTTCGCCGGGTCCTCGGTCACCTGCTCGACGACCGCCTCCGACATGTAGTGCCCGAAGGCGTTTCGGATCTCCATCTTCTGGCGGTTCTCGCGGATGAACTTGATCGCGGTCAGCACGATGAAGGTGAGGAAGACACCGGCGAGCGGCGTGACCACATGTACGTAGACGCCGGTCCAGAGAAAGACTCCTACTCCCGCGCCTGCGACGAGCACGAGCGCCCCGAAGCCGACAAGCAGGCTGGGGGTGGGATCGAGCTTGCTGATCGCGAGCGTCACGAGCACCGCGAGCACGAACATCGCCGCGAGCGAGACCGGCCACGGTGTATCGTCGAGAAAGCTCTGCTCGAGGATCGTGTTCACGAGCGAGGCGTGGGTACCCACGTTCATGTACTCGGCGTCGAAAGGCGTCGCGCCAATATCCGTCGTGGACGTTCCCACGTGGCCGATGATGATGAAACTGCCGGCGATCTCCTCGCGGAGCACCGCCCGGTTCGCGACGAAATCGTCGTAGAAGCTCTCGAGACCGGCGTAGAGCCGCTGCGCGTCCTCGAGGACGAACTCGTAGTCGCCGCGAAGGCCCTCGTCGAGCTCGTCGTCTTCGAGCGCCGCGCGCACGTCGGCGAGCAGGCGCTCGTCCGCGTCGGAAGCCAGCAGGTCGCCGATCATGTCGAAGAACTGCGCGCGCAGCTCGCGCCACTCCTCGATCTGGGCCCGATCGCCGCCGGCGAGCACGTCGTCCTCCAGTTGCTCCGTGTAGTCGTAGAGATCGAGGATGACATCGGCCTGATCGTAGTAGAAGAGGTAGTTCCTCTCGTGCATGGCGCGAAGCCGTTCGACCATCTCCTGCTCGTCCTGCCAGTCCTTCACGAGCCGCCAGTAGGTCATGTGCCGGAACGAGTCCAGGTATTCGGCCTTCGGCCAGTTGATGAGCATTCGCCCGTCTGAGGCGAGCGGGATGTCGATGTCGGTCGGCTCCGCGGCGCCGGGGACCACGGCGCCCTCGAGCCGCACCGATCGGTCCGTCACGCTGACGGCCGGTTCGCCGAGCCAGTCGAGCAGCGGGGCGAGCACGAGCTGGGCGAAGTAGGTACCGTCCACCTCCGCGACCAGGTCGATGCGCCGCCGCACGCCGTCGGGGTCTACGACGACGTTCGGGAAGCCGGCACCGGCACCGCCGCGCAGCACCGGCGGGATCGCCGGATGGACGTCCTCGCCGCGGCGGAGACCGGCGTTGGGCGTCGTCTCGATGCGCTCGAGGTCGACCTGCTCGATCGCTTCGGTCCGGTCCTCCGGTAGCGGGTTCGGCTCACCGAGGATGTTCACCGTGAAGTACGCCTCGCCGTGGAAGGCGGCGGCGCGACCGAGGAACGTGTCGTTGTCCTGGAGGACGCCGGTCGCAGCAGCCTTGATATCCTCCTTCACCTCGTCGGTCAGGCCCGCGAGCTCGTCGACGAAGTCGTTCGCCTCCGACGGCGGGATCTGCCCGGTGGCGATCGCCTCGATCAGCGCGGCGATCTGATCCTGGACGAAGGCGAACTCCGAGTCGATGATCTGCGGCAGTTCGCTTCTGAGGTAGGCGCCGTCGACCGCCTCCGGGCTGCGGTCGACGTACTCGATGTCGAAGGTCACCGGCCCGGAGCCGAGCTCGCGCAGGAGGAGGAGCCCGCGCGCCATGTAGTCACGGCTCCACGGCCAGAGGCCCACGTTGGCGATCGCCGTGTCGTCCACGTCGAGCAGGAGGATCTCTTCGCGTTCCTCGATGGGCGGCTTGATGTGGAGAAACAGGTCGTACACGCGCTGCTCTGCGGTCCGAAAGAACGGCGCGAGATTCAGCAGCGCAAAGATGAGCGCCGCGGCAGCCGGAACGATGAGCTCGACGAATCGCCGTCGCATTGTCTACCTCCGTCGTCGACATCGTACTATAATTGCACGGGGTGGCCAATATGAGTATATTGGCCACGGATCCAACCGGCAGGAGACCGCCATGCCCAGACGTCTGCGTTTCGGATTCCTTATGATTCTCTTCCTCGTCGCAGCGACGACCGCTATCGCCCAGTCCAACGACCACATCGACGCGATCCTCGCCGAGGATGTGGCGACCGTCGGTTCGGCCGCCTACATGGCGCTGACGGCGGCCGGGCTGGCGGACGACGATTCGCCGGCAAGCCGCGCGGTGGAGATCGCGATCGAGGCGGGCTGGCTGCCCGAAGCGGCCGCGGCAGACGAGCCGGTCACCTTCGGGCGGTTCGCCTACCTGCTCATGGAGGCGACGGAGGTCACGGGAGGGCTCATGTACCGGATGGTCCCCGGTCCGCGGTACGCGGCGCGCGAGTTCGTCTACCGCGGGTGGTCGCCGGAGCGACGCTCACCGCGCGAAGAGATCACCGGCCAGTTCCTGGTTCGCGTCACCGGCAACTTCCTCGATAACGTGGAGGTTACCCCATGAAGCGCATTCTCCTCTTCGGCGTTTTCGTGTTGCTCGCAGCATCGGTCATCGCGTTCGACTGGGGCGGGTACCTCGACAACACGACCGGCTACGCGAACGTCCCGCCGGGCGGCGAGACGATCGACGGTTTGATTCAGCGCCTTGAGGGCGGCCTCTGGCTCGAGCAGTCGGTGGGCGAGTGGACGCTCGACGCGCATGGATTTCTCAGGTGGACGCCTGCGGACTCGCCGAAGCTCCTCGCCGACCTGAACCGTCTGACGCTCAGCACCGACGTGACCGCGAGCGAGGCGGGGGCGGCGACCTTCGGCTTCACCGTGGGGCGCAGCCGCTATGCGGACGCGACGGGTCACGTGCTCGACCACACGCTCGACGGCGTGAAGTTGCATCTGAACATGCGGCGCGCCTCGTTCCGCTTCGCAGCCGGGACGACGGCGCTCATCCAGAAGCCGGCGAACGCGATCGTGCTCAGCCGACTCGACGCGGCCGACCTCTCCGAGCCCACGAAGCTCTTCGCGCCGGCCCGACTCATCGCCGACTTCGAGTACCGGATGCTCGAACTGTTCGCCGGGCAGGACTTCGCCGTCGCCGCGACGACGCAGGAGGACCTTCGCCCGGAGGAGGAGCTCACCGCCGTAGGGACCGAAAGCGCAGATCCGGCCGCCGGCGGGCGGGTCGACACGCAGTACGTCACCGTGAGGTCGACCGGACCGGTCGGCCCGGGCCTCTTCCAGACGTCCTACTACACGCTGAACAGCGGACGTAGACTCGAATACGTGGAAGACGCGGACGCGGGTACGGGGTTTTCGTACCAGTACCGGCCGGTGCTCGCGCATCTGGCGGGCACCCAGCTCACCTGGTTTCTGCCCGAGGTCCTCAACTCGCGAGCGAGGCTGTTCGGCCAGTTCAGCACGGGCGAGAGCGAGAAGACCGAGTGGTCGGATCGGTTCGTTCCGCTCGCCCCACCGTCATATTCCGACGTTTTCACTCTGCAACCAGGAAATTCCGCGCACCTTGGTGTATCGTATAGTGTGCGACCACTCGCCGCGCTCGACAGCGACGTGCTGCAGACTGAGCTCGCGGGTGTCTTCTACTTCCGGAGCACGGGGAGCGGTCGCGTATCGGAGCCTGCGGTGGAGCCGGCCAGCGAGGGGGCATTCCTCGGATCGGACATCAACCTCGAGCTGACCGCCGTACCGTTCTCCGATCTGCGACTCGTCCTGAAGGGCGGGCTGTTCGTGCCCAACGCTTCGGTGATGAGCGCAGATAACAAAAACGTTGACTACCAGACTTCGCTGCAGGGCGTGCTCAGGTTCTGACCGGCGCGCCGCAGTCGTCGGGAGGCGACCGATGAAGAGAATCCTGTTTCTCGTGGTGCTCGCGCTTGCGATCACCACTCTCGCATCGGCTCAATCGGCCATCGTCACGAGCGTGTCCGGAAAGGTCGAGTACCGATCCGGTTCCGGCTCGTGGCAGACGGTGACCGAAGGGCTCGAAATCCCGCTCAACGCGACGATCAGCACCGGCTTCAGCGCGAGCGCGACGCTCGAGATCGCGTCGTCGACCGTCGAGGTTTCGCAGCTGACACGGCTGACCGTCGAGGAGCTGGCCGACGACGGATCGACGGTCAGCACCGACGTGTTCGTCCCGGTCGGGCGCGCGCGCGCGACGGTGACCGAACCGGCGAACCGCTCCACCGACTTCAGGGTGCGTACCGCCCAGTCGACGGCCGCCGTGCGTGGCACCGAGTTCGAGACGAACGGCTGGCAGATCTCGGTGAGCGAAGGCATCGTCGAGTTCGCCGACCTCGTCGGTCAGAGCCGCACCGTGGGCGCGACGCAGATCAGCGTCGTCACCGACGGCGCACCGAGCAATCCGCTCGATGAGCTCGATCGCAGGGCGAACGTAGGCGACGACGGCGGTCCCGGCGACTTTGCCGACGGCCCGGGCGACTCCGGCTATATCACGGTCCGGTGGGATTGAGGAGGCGGAGTATGAAACGAACAGCACTACTGAGCACGTTGGCGGCGCTCGTCGTCGTGATCCTCGCCGGATGCTACCTCGGGTACGACGACGGCGCCGGGTCGGTGGGCATTCCCCTTCCCGACCCGCGGAGCGTCTCCGGTACGGCCCCGGCCGAGTACGCGCGCATCTACGTCCTCAACGGCCCGGTCCTCGTGGAGGTGGGCGAGGAGACCGCGCACGCGGAGTTCGACCTGAGTCCATCCGGATCCGAGCGACTCACCGAGGCAACGTTGGGGCCGATTCCGGCCGACGACGGGTATCGAGTCGTGCTCGTCTTCGGCGACTACCAGGACGGCGCGGGCGGCGACGAGTTCTTCGTACCGACCGAGTACGCGCTGAGCGGCGAGTTCACGGTCTTCGGCGGCCAGGCGACCGCGGTGGACGTGGAGCCGGAGGCAACGCCGTTTGTCGCGGTAGGCGGCGCGGATATCCTCGGGCTCGATCTCAAGGGGATCGAGTTCACGGGCAGCAACCTCTACGTCGCTGATTCGACGACCCTCTACGAGGCCGACGCTGCGCCGGGCGACTTCGAGACGGGGGTCAGCTTCGACTCGAGCGAGCCGGTTCCCGGAGACAGGACGATCAACGGCATCACGCTGGGCGCGAGTTCGTCTGGTCCCGAAGTCTGGCTGAACACTACGAACGGCGTCGTGCCGTTCGACGGTACACCGTTCGACGAGGACTTCGACAACGGAAGCGATCTTTCGGACGTCTCCATTCTGGATTCGGGCGCGTTCAACCTCCTCTCGGGGGACGTGTACGGATATCTCCAGTTCGACGGTGGGCTCACGGCTGTTCGCGACATCGGGTCGGGTTCGGAATGGATGAAACCCACCGACCTCAGCGATCTCGTCAGCGGACAGCCGGTCTACGATCTTGCGGTGCAACGCAGCGAATCCAACGTCTACGGCTACTTCGCGACGAAGCTCGGCGCGTTCCGGATGTCGGATGCGGTGATCAGCGACGACACGGTGGACAGCGCGCAGGAGGTCTTCGAGGCGTCGGACTTCTTCGAGGTGACGATCAACGGAACGGAGGCCGTCATCACGCAGATCGCCGTTGAGCCGGACGGCTCGGGCGACCTCTACCTGGGAACACCGCGGGGTGCGGTCCGGGTTCCCGATGAGGAGGCTGCGAAGATCGGCTCCGAAGACAACGTGCCGCTCGACGCAGAACTCATCCCGGGCACCGAAGGTCTTGTCGTGGAGGACATCGTGATGGCCGGCGACTACGTCGTCGTCCTGACGAACCATTTCCTCGTCTACTCGACCGACGGCGGCGAAACCTTCAGCTCACAGCGGTTCCCGGTGTACGCGAGCTCCGCCGGAACGGTGAACGAGATCTTCCTCGATACGTCAG
>CAZVEF010000156.1:0-5891 GCA_964625715.1 uncultured Spirochaetaceae bacterium
TTCCGCTACATCCTCGTCGACGAGTACCAGGACTCCAACGTCGCGCAGTACGAGCTTCTGAAGCAGCTCGCCGACGAGTCGACCTACCTGTGCGTCGTCGGCGACGACGATCAGAGCATCTACCGCTTCCGCGGCGCAGAGGTGCGCAACATCCTCACCTTCGGCGAGAGCTTCCCCCGGACGACGGTCGTCAAGCTCGAACAGAACTACCGATCGACCGGGCCCATTCTCGACGTGGCCTCCGCGGTGGTCAGCAACAACGCCGGGAGGCTGGGCAAGACGCTGTGGACCGATCGCACCGGCGGCATGACGCCCACCGTCGCGCTACTGCACGATCACGACGAGGAAGTCGACTTCTGCCTCGAGCTCATCGAGCGCGAGCCGCGCGAGACCGCGATCCTCTACCGGACGAACGCGCAGTCGCGGCTCTTCGAGACCGGGCTGCTGCACGCCGGCATCCCGTACCGGATCGTCGGCTCGCTGCGCTTCTACGAACGCGAGGAGGTCAAGGACGCGCTCGCCGCGCTCAAGCTCGCTGCGAACCCGCGCGACGAGGTCTCCTTCCGTCGCGTCATCAACAAGCCTCCGCGCGGGATCGGCGACAAGACGCTTTCGAAGATCACCGCGAGGATTCCGGGGGCCGGCGGCAACGTGCTCACCGCGACCGAGGCTGCGATCGGCGAGCTGTCGAAGAAGGCGGGTTCATCGGCGCGGCGTTTCCTCGACGCGCTCGCCGGGACGCGCGGGCTGCTCGGCAGCGGGCAGCTGTCGGTCTACGTGGAGCGCCTCGTGCAGGAGCTGGGAATCTGGGATCTGCACGCGGAGAACAGGGACGAGGTGACCGCGAGGACGAAGGTGGAGAACCTGGAGGAGTTCGTGAACGCCGCGAGCCTCTACCCGGCGACCGACGAGGGGCTCGCCGAGTTCCTCGAGATGGTCGAGCTCGACCGCTCGCGCGAGCAGGACGAGATGCTCGACGCGCAGGTCACGCTCATCACGATGCACAACACGAAGGGACTCGAGTTCGACCGGGTCATCGTCACCGGGTTGGAGGAGGGACTCTTCCCCCGCGGAGGCGACGAGGACCCCGACGAGATCGAGGAGGAGCGTCGACTCTTCTACGTCGCGGTCACCCGGGCGCGCGAAGAGCTCTACCTCACCTCGTGCAGCTACCGCCGCATCCACGGCAGGTTCATGGACTTCGTGCCCTCGCGCTTCCTCGGCGAGATCCCTCGGGAGCTCGTGGAGATTGCCGGCGACGCGCGCGGGATGCGACGCGCGGACGACGACGGCGGGTATCAGGCGGGCTCGTTCGTCTACCACGACGACTACGGCACCGGCGTGGTGACGCGAAGCTTCCACAGCGGAAACGAGCTCGTCGTGCAGGTCCGCTTCGAGAGCGGCCGTGTGGCGCGCTTCCTTCCCAGGTACACGCCGCTCGAAAAGGTGGCAGGCGATGTCGACTGACGTCGCGCGGCGGCTGCGCCGCCTGCCGCGGATCCGGCGTGCGCGGGGCTACCGGCTCTCGAGCGTCGACGGGCGGCGGCTGCTCGACATGTGGCAGGCCGGCGGCAGGGCGATCCTGGGCCATCGCGGCGCCGATGTGACCACCGCGCTCAAGCGCACGCTCGACCGCGGCGTGACCGAGGCGTTCCCGTCGGTGCAGGAACACCGCCTCGAGCAGGCGCTGCATCGCCTGCTTGGCGAGGCGGCGCCGTTCTCGCTCGCCGTCTACGCCACCCGCGAACGCGCGCTCAACGAGGTGTCACGGAGCCTCGGGCTCGCACCCGGGCGCCTGGTCGTCGTAGACCCGGCGACCGGTGAAGCCGTGGCTCCGGGCGCCGGCGCAACCACGCCGAGCAGCTCCGACCGATCGGCGGCCACCGGCGGCAGCGATGCCCCCCCGGGGCGCCCGGCGCCGCACGCCGCGCTCTGGCGGCCGTTCCTGGCGGGCGACCCCTGGGAGGTCGCGGCGGGCAGCTCGCGCGTGCCGGCCGGCGCTCGCGCGTCGGTGCTGTTGCCGGTGCTGCCGTGCGGCGGGCTCGTCGATGCGCAGGCGGTGCTCACCGTGGGCGATGAGCGCATCGGCCTGGAATCCGACCTCCTCCCGGAAGCGGTGCTCGTCGCGTTGACCGCGGCCGCCGACGCGCTTGTTTCGGCTGCCGCGCCTCCCGTGATAGCATTGCCGGGATTCGCCGCGCGCGGGCCGTACTGCGTGCCGGCTGCGGCTCCGGATTACGACGCGCTGTTCGAGCGGTTTCTGGCCGCGGGAATCGTCCTGAGCCCCGACCCGGCGGTGCCGAGCATCGTGCCCGGCGAGCTGTCCGACGGGGAACGACGGCAGATCGAGCGGACCGCGTCGTTGAGGAGGATGCGTGGGCAGTGAAGAGGCGATCATGATGATGTCGCGGTTCGTGCTGGGGGCGCTCGCGACCTTTCTCGCGATCATGGTCTGGTCGAAGACGCGCGATACCGCGTGGATGCTAATTGTCGTGGGTACCGTTGCGCACTACGGAGAAGTTGTGTTTTCCGCGCTCGAGACGCTCGGCGTCGTCCGGCTCGACCTGCTCACCGTTGGCGGGGTGGCCGTGTTTCCGCTTGTACTCGCGAATCTCCCCACCCTGTTCTTCATCCTCGCGTTTCTCGTCATCGTCTCCCGCCGCCTGCCCTGAGGAGGCCTCTTCGACGAAGCTCAGCGTGATCGCGTCGACCGGACAGTCGCGCGCGGCGACGAGCAGGAGCTCGGTATGGTCTGCGGGTACCGGGGCGGTCGCGGCGCTCGCGGTGTAGTCGCCCACGGTGAACACGCCGGGCAGCGTCTCCTCGCAGAGACCGCATCCGATGCACAGTTCCTGGTCGACCGACGCCCGATAGAGCGGGATTCCCATGCGGCTAAGCTACTAGTAGCGATCCGCGTAAGCAAACCGGCGCGCGTCGGTGAGGTGCGACCGTTCCCGCGGGAGTTGACACTCGGGGTTTTTTTGCTATCTTACAAGGACGCTTTTCGGCAATCCTGAGGAGGAAGATATGGTGGCGTTGATCGTAGGGATCGTTTTCATTGCGTTCGCGGTCTACTCGGTACTCCCGGTCTCCTGGTCGCTCGAGTGGTGGGAATACGTCATCGACTTTCTCAAGGGCGGTGTGCCGATCATCGCGGTCTTCGTCGGTCTGATCGCCGTCTTCATCGGCATCGCGGACATCAAGGACCGCATAGAGGCGAAGAAGGAAGAAGCCGAAGAGGAGGCGGAGGGCCAGAAGTAGCTCTGCGCAGCACCGAATGATGAAGACGATTTTTCCGAAGGCACAAGATATTGAGCGCTCCTGGTACGTGATCGACGCCCAGGATGCGGTTCTCGGTAAGCTCGCCGTCAAGGCTGCGACCGTCCTGCGCGGCAAGCACAAGCCGGAGTTCTCGCGGGGCGCCGAGGTAGGCGACTACGTGATCGTGGTCAACGCCGACAAGGTCCGCGTGACCGGCAACAAGGCGACCCAGAAGATGTACTATCATCACACCGGCTACCCGGGCGCGCTGCGCTCGCGGAACTTCGAGGAGATGATGGAGCGCCGGCCGACGTTCGTGATCGAGCACGCGATCCGGGGCATGCTTCCCAGGAATCGGCTCGGACGCAAGCTCTTCACGAACCTGAAGGTCTACGCAGGACCCGAGCACCCGCACGCGGCGCAGAAGCCGCAGCCGCTCGAGATAGAGTAGAGGAGATTTCATGGCACAGCATCTTGCGCGTGGCGTCGGGCGACGGAAGACCTCGGTAGCGCGTGTTTACCTGGAGCAGGGCTCGGGCAAGGTTACCGTCAACGGCCGGGATCTCGCCGATTATTTCCCTAATCGCGTTCACGCCTTCATCTGCGAGCAGCCGCTCGAAGTGACCGACAACAAGGGCAAGTACGATATCACGATCAACGTCGCAGGCGGCGGGCTGAGCGGCCAGGCCGGTGCGGTGCGCCACGGTCTCGCGCGGGCGCTCGTGCGGCTCGACGAGACGAACCAGACGGCGCTCAAGTCGAACGGCTTCCTCACGCGCGACTCGCGAATGGTCGAACGAAAGAAGTATGGACAGCCCGGAGCACGGAAGAAGTTCCAGTTCTCCAAGCGTTAAGATAGAGCGACTCGTTCGCCGAAAGAGCAGGAGGCCCGGGGAGGAGATCGAAGTAGTCCTTCCGGATGCCTCCTCTTTTTTTGTCGCGATGCGCGTGTGGGAGGAGGCGCCCTTCCACGAGGGCGACGAGCTTCCGCGGGCGCGCTGGGACGAAGTCCTCGCGCGCACCAACGTGATCCGCGCCCGCGGGCAGGCGCTCGCGCTGCTCGCCCGCACCGAGCACAGCCGTTTCCTCCTCGCCCGCAAGCTTCTCGGCCGCTGCCACGAACCGCAGGTGATAGACCCGGTGCTCGACGCGCTCGAGGCCGACGGCTCGCTCTCCGACGAACGCTTCGCCGAGAGCTGGGTACGCAGCCGCCTCCGGTCGCACCCGGAAGGCCGATCGCACCTGATCGCCGGGTTGCGAACGCGGGGAATCGACGGGACGCTCGCCGACTCGGCGATCGACCGGGTCCTCCGCGAGGGCGAGTACACCATGGTCGAGGCCGCCCGCTCCTACGCCGAACGCCTCACCCGCCGGCGTTCGCTCGACGCCCGCTCGCTCGCCGACCGACTCTATCGCCGCGGCTTCTCCGGCAGCGTCGTGCGGACGGTCGTCGGCGAGCTCGACCCGGGTGATGCTACCGGCGAAGAGTGGCCCGAGTAGCCCTTCCGGTATCCATTGATATTCTGGATGTATCACTCATATACTTGCCTGAACGGCGCTGTCCTGCTACAGTGTAGAAGGATTGGTACAATTTGTGCCGAGGAACGAGGTGAGGTAGATGGCCAAGAACGACAAGAAGGTTCGAATTTTCTCCGCGCTGGAAGTCGCGAACATCTGCGGGGTGGTAAATCAGACCGCAATCAACTGGATCAAGAACGGGTACCTCAAGGCGTTCACGACTCCAGGCGGTCAGTACCGCGTCTACTCCGAGGATCTCGTCGACTTCCTCCACTCGCGCGGGATGCGGATGCCCGACGAGTTGCAGCGCGTGCTCGAGGAGCAGATGGAGGTCGACACGATTCTCATCGTCGACGACGACCGCGACCTCAACAACCTCGTCTACCAGTATCTGGCGAAGAAGCACCCCGACTTCGAGATCTACCAGGCGTTCGACGGGTTCGAGGCCGGCCGCATGCTCGCCGAGCACAAGCCGGGTCTCGTGGTTCTCGACATCGATCTGCCCGGCGTCAACGGCCACAAGCTTGCGCGCAGCATCAAGGAAGTGAGCGGCGTGACCAAGCCGATCATCGTCGCGGTCTCCGGCCTTGACGATCCCGCCGAGCATGAAGCTATCTTGAGAGAGGGCGCGGACGCGTTCCTCGCGAAGCCGCTCGAGCTCGACACACTGCATTCGAAGATCGAGGAGCTCATCGCGAACCGGACGGTAGGCAGTTAGGACCGTGCCGACGATCCGCGCGACCTGGAGAGACGTTCGAGCATGAGCTCAGGCAACGGTAAACACGACGCATTCGCCGCAACCGTCCACGGCAGGGTCCAGGGCGTCGGCTTCCGCTATTACACGAGGTCGATGGCGCACCGGCTCAACGTGCGCGGCTACGTGCAGAACCTCCCCGACGGCTCGGTGCGCGTCGAGTGCGAGGGTCAGCCGGCCGCGGTGGAGCAGATGGCCGAATGGCTGCGCCGCGGCCCCTCGTCGGCGAACGTCACCGACGTCGACCTCCACTGGAAGGCCAAGAAAACCGGCTACTCGACGTTCACCGTCGAGCACTGAGGCGCGCCCGGCCGGCGCGCAGGCACGAAAGAGGGCCCGCGCGATGCGGGCCCTTCGT
>CAZVEF010000157.1:0-5799 GCA_964625715.1 uncultured Spirochaetaceae bacterium
GCGGGTGGAGCGAATCGGCCCAGACGTCGTAGGCGTGCGTCTGCATCTCGCGGAAACGATCGAGACAGGCGTGCCACTGCTCCTCGGGCGTCATGCCGTCGACCGTCGGCTGATTCGCACCCGCGGCGAGCTCGAGCTTGAGGCCGCCGATCCGCTTCATGAAGAACTCGTCGGTGTTCTTGGCGAAGTAGCGCAGTGACGTCACGCGCTCGAGGACAGGATCGCGGTCGTCCTCGGCTTCGAAGAGGACGCGCCGCTGGAACTCGAGCTCCGAAAGCTCGCGGTTGAGGTAGAGTTCGGGATCGGCGAGATCGTGCTCGGCCACCACTTCAACCTATCAAGGGCACCCGGTTTTGCCAAACGTCGGAGGCGACCCGTCTACTCCGCGCTCGGCTCCATCGTCGCGGCGGGAATCCAGCCGACCTCGCCGTCTCGAAGCGGTGTCGGAGGCGGAACGCGAGCGCTACGGGATCGCCTACCTGATCGTTCCCATCGTCCGCGACCTCCAGGCGCTCGACGCGCAGTTTGCCGATCTGCACGCGGGGCTCGAGAGTCCCTTCCCTTCAAGGGCGAGCAGCGAGGGGAGCTGCGAGCCCGGATCGAACGAACCCTGCACGACATTCGCGTCGCGGAGGCGATGCTGCGGGAGCAGGCACGGGTACAGTTCGCCGATGGTGTGATCTGGCAGCTCGAGCACGGGAACGTGCGCCTCGATCTCATGCAGGCGGAGAGCCCGCCCATCGATGTAATGATCGGTCTGTACGCCCAGTTCGGCGTGGTGATGCGTGCCGCCACGTTTGGGACGATTGTGCGCGGTGCGTTGCTCGAGGAGAAGGATGCGGTTCGCCAAACCGGCCAACGGAACTGCACGTGATCAGACTACGACGAGCGGCGAAGCGTGCGAATAGTTTCTCCGGTGTATTCGAGTGAGGGACCGTCCACGCGGGCGTTCTCGGTGGTCAGGGTTCGGGCAAGCCACTCGGCCTGCTCGTCGCTCGCTCGCCGGACGCTGAACCGGGTGAGTTCGAAGGGAACGAGCTCTACGCGCACCGACGCCGTCTCGCCCGACGTGTGGTGGGAGGCGTGTTCAGTCGCGCCGGCCGCGGCGCCCGAACCGGTGTCGCGCACGAGGTAGAGCAGCCGCAGTTCCGGCCGGTACTCCTCGTGGCCGAGCGGATGTCGTTCGCAAGCCTCCGCAACGCTTCCACCGCCGACTCGTCGAGCCCGTGCAACAGATGGACACCTGGCTGCCCTCTCGTCGCATCCCACAGTGGGGGGATCCCGGCATCGGCCGTGCAGCACGCGACTACGACGACCTGGGGCTCGTCGGCGGTACTCTTGCGGGCCGACGATTGACCGATCGCCGGACGGCGGGCGTCGCCCAGCTCGTGCCCGGCGCCGCAGTGGGGTATCCCGTAGCGCTCGAGCGTCGTGAGCGACTCGACGAGTCCGGCGCGACCCAGATCGAGCACGTGGTTGTTCGCAAGCGAGCAGATCGGTCGCGGTACGCACTGGATGAGTGCGGCGTTTTCCGGATGTGCACGGTAGTGGATGCCCTTGTGCGGATCGAAGTCGTCGCTCGTCGTGAGCGCGTTTTCGAGATTGAGTACGGTCGCGTGCGGGGCGAACGCTTCAAGCGTCTTTCGGGCGTCCCCCCAGACGTAGCAGGGGTCTACATCGCGGGGATCTTACCCGAGCTCCGCTCGGCGAGGGTGACGTATGCTCGCGCGTCGGTCACCGCCGGTTCGTGGAGCTCGGGACCGGTCCGGTGTCGCTGAATCTGGTCGATTCCGCGGGCGAGCATCACGTCGCCCGCGAGGGCAATGCGATGCTCCATCAGTGCGCCTCGAGCGATACGTCCGGGAGATCGAGGGCGATCATGATGGGGCTCTGGTGAGCTCGCGGACCCGGCGCGCGATCCCGAACGCGTCGATGCCCTGCTCGGCCATGAGCGAGCTCGAAGGCCCGGAATGAGGCATCCGCGTGACCGCGAGCCTGTGAACCGGCACCGTCCCGGCGACCGCCGCGGCGACGGCTTCGCCGAGTCCGCCCTCCGGGTAGTGGTCCTCAACCGTCAGGATGCGGGGGACCGTAGAAGCGACCTTGCGAAGCGAATCCGCCGGAAGCGGCTTGAGCGAGTAGGCGTCGACCACACTGACGGTGATTCCCTCGCGACTCAGCATGTCGGCGGCTTCGATCGCCTCGCTGACGGCGATACCGGTCGCGACGATCGCGCACACGTCCTCCTCGTCGCTCCGCAGAATGCTGCACCCGCCAATCTCGAAGGTCATCGCATTGTCGTAGAGGACCGGGGTCTTTGCGCGGATCGTTCGGATGTAGGCGATACCGTCATGCCCGTTCGCCAGGGCGGTGAGTTTCTGCGCGGAGACCGCGTCCGACGGCGAGAGTACGACGCTCCCAAAGAGCGAACGCATCATCGCGAGGTCCTCGAGTCCCATCTGCGATGGGCCGTCCTCGCCTATCGAGATGCCGGTGTGCGAGCCGGCGACCGTCATGCGCGCGCGCGAGTACGCGGCCATGCGGAACTGGTCGTGCGCGCGGGTGAGAAACGCCGCGAAGCTCGCGAGATGGACCCGAAAGCCACGCGCCTGGAGGCCGGCTGCCATCGCGACCATGTTCTGCTCCGCGATGTATCCCTCCACCGAGCGCCCGGGCAGGTCGCTGAAGAAGAACTTCGTCCGGCTCGATCCCTTCACGTCGCCGTCGAGCGCGACGATCCGTGAGTCGGCCCTGCCGATCTTCGCGAGCGCCTGGCCGTACGCCGTGCGCGTCGCGACCTCTTCGCCGAGCTCGTAGCTCGTCTCGACGGAGACAGTCGCGTCCGGGAAATCCGGCATGGGCGGCAGCGAGCGCTGATTCGGGATCTGGTAGTCGATCTCCCGGAGCCGCGGCTCAATCTGGCTCCGCGCCTGCTCAAGCTCGTCTTCGCTGACCGCCTTCCCGTGCCGCTCCTTCACGTCCTCGAGAAAGTCGACCCCCTTACCCTTGATCGTCTTCGCGAGAACGGCGCTCGGGCGCGGATCGTAGCGAGCCGCCTCGAGCGACTCCGCCAGCTCCTCCGTTGAGTGACCGTCCACCACCTCCACGTGCCAGCCGAACGCGCCGAAGCGCGTCGAGTACGCCTCGGTGTCCCACTCGTAGACGGTGGGATTCGCCTGGCCGAGGCGGTTTATGTCCGCGATCGCGATCACGTTCTCGAGTCCGAGGTGCGGCGCAAGGTTGACCGCCTCCCAGACGTTGCCCTCGGCGAGTTCTCCGTCGCCAAGGAGCACGAAGGCGCGCCCGTCGTGGCCGTCGAGCTTCATCGCCTTCGCGAGTCCGAGGCCGCTCGAGAGTCCCTGGCCGAGCGAACCGGTTGCGATGCGCACGCCGGGGAGGCGCGGGACCGGATGTCCCTCGAAGGGGCTCGAGCTCTCCCGCAGCGTCATCACGTCCATCCCCGGAAGCATTCCGGCGAGCGCCATCGCCGCGTAGAGCCCCGGAGATCCATGCCCCTTCGAGAGCACGAAGTCGTCGCCCTCGAGCGACTCGGGGTGCTCCGGGTCGTACCGCATCTGGTCGAAGTAGAGGACGCTCAGGATCTCCGCCGAGGACATCGCCGTGGTGGGGTGGCCCGAACCCGCTCGGGTCGTCATCTCGAGCGAGAGCAGGCGAATCCGCTCCGCCCTGTCCTTCAGAAAGTCGTGTCGTGTACTCATGACCTGTCCTCCTCAGGCATACCCTCTCACACCATCCGCGGCGATAGGCCGATTGGGTGACCCCGCGGGCTGGAACAGCGCGCCTCGCTCCGATACACTCGGGGAGTCGCCGATCGAGATACCCCGACTGTTTGCCCGGAGAGCCCCCGGATCGCAGAGATGGAGTAGATATGCGTGAGCAGTTTCGCGGCTTCTCGGAGCCGCTCATTTCCACGACGGACGACGACGAGATTCGTTCGCCCGGCTGTGTGCCGCGCTTGGCCATCCACCACGCGATGAATACGATCTTCCACGGCAGATGGCCCGATCTCATCGTTTCCGGCGTGAACTACGGCGAGAACCTCCGGATGGACATCACCATCTCCGGCACCGTGGGCGCAGCTTTCCAGGCCGCCGCGTACGGAATACCCGCTCTCGCGGCCTCGCAGCAGGTGGACATCGCGCACCGCTACGAGTACGGAGAGGTGGACCGGGAGGGTTCCACCCGAGTTGTCCGCTGTTACGTTGAACGCATCCTCGATCAGCTGGCGGCGCTCCCGTCGCCTGCGGCGCCGGCCGGTCGCGATCACCCCGTTCACCGCGGACTTCACCGCGCCGCTGGAGCGATCCGCCGCGGTCCTCGGGATGCCGGCGGTTCTCGGGATGCCGGCGGTCCAGGATGATCGCCTACCTCACGATCGACGACGCCCCTTCGAGGGGCTGGCGCGCGAAGCTCGACGCGCTCGAGACGTTCGGTATCCGGGCGATCCTCTTCTGCGCGGGGAGGGCGCTCTCCGAGCGCCCCGAGTTCGTCGCCCCGGCGCTCGCGGCCGGGCACGTTCTCGGCAACCACGCGTGGAGCCACCCCGCCTTCAGCGAGATTCCGCTCGACGCGTGCGAGCGGGAGATCGATCGTACGCACCGGCTCCTGGTTGACCTGCACCGCGCGGCCGGACGCGAGTTCGAGCCTCGTTACTTTCGCTTCCCCTACGGCGACAAGGGGGCGCTGACCGGGTCGGACACGGATGCCAGACCGGACGAGGCCGGGAGCGCCCGCAAGGCCGCAATCCAGCAGATGCTCCGGAGCCGCGGCTACACGCAACCCCGGTTTCCCGGTGTGACCTACCGGTGGTACCGCGACCAGGGCCTCCTGAGTGACGGGGACTGGTACTGGACCTACGACTGCCACGACTGGTCCACGACGGCGCGGCAGCCGCAGTTCGGCATTCGAACGCTCGAAGACGTGTTCGCTCGCATGGACGAGGACGTTCCGGAGGGAGGCCGCGGGCTGCACTACGCGGGGTCCGAGGACATCGTCCTGCTGCACGACGACGATGCCACCGCCGAGCTGTTCGTGCCGATCATCCAGCGGTTGCTCGAGATCGGCGTGGAGTTCCGGCTGCCGGGGTGACGATCACGGGCCGGGCATTCGACTCCTGCGGGGCCCGGACGCGTCCTCGTACGGAAACAGTTGACACCTCGGTCTCCCGCCGGGATTGTGCCTACACGGGCGGTGAGATTCCGAAGGCGGCGTAGATCTGCTTTTGGCGCTTCGTGAGCGGGAACAGGATGCGGCGGCCATCGACGACCCGGGTCCTGAGCTTCCCCGTCGTCCTGATCAGGTCCTTGACCGTCATGTTCCGACAGAGGTCGGTGTCACCCATGACTCGGTGGACATCGGAACTGAGGATCAGTGCCGGGAACCCGATGAAGACGTTGCTTTCCATCGCCTCTTGGGAGTGAACACGGAGACGGTGGAGACCCGGGCTGTGCTTCAGCCGGAGGAATCCTCTTTCGACCACGTCCTTGTCAGGGCAGATCCGAATCGCTTCGGCGGCGTTGTCGATGTGGATTCCGACCAGGACCAGCCACCCTGCGCAGGACAGCCCCTCTGCAATCACGTCTTCCCCTACGCCGGTAGTGTACCCACACGGCTCAGTGCTTGAGTTTCGGATGGCAGGATACCGCTCGAGCTGATCTTGCAGTTTGCCGTGCTCAGGATCGTTCTCAGCAGCCTCAACCAACTGTCGGACACGCCCGCACAACCCATTTCGTGTGGCGGTTGCTTTGACGTCGCTATGGCGGACGTGTACCGTGATTC
>CAZVEF010000158.1:0-5673 GCA_964625715.1 uncultured Spirochaetaceae bacterium
CGCCTCGCACGCCGCCTCCACCATCCGGATCCCGCCGTACGGCATGATCGCGCGCTTCAGGGGCGCATCCGTCTGGAGGCCGACGACTCGTTCGCGCTCCCGGTCGATGTAGCCGGGCCCGTGCGCGGTGATCGTGGAGATCGTCGCGGTGTCCACGTCGAGCGTGCCGCCGCGCTCGCGCTCGGCCTCGAGGAGGCGGGAGAGCTGCTCCCACAGCGCGGTGGTGTCCGCGGTGGGTCCGGTCACGAACGAGGCGTCGCCGGTGTAGGGGGCGTAGTTCCGCTGGATGAAGTCGCGGACGTCCACCTCCTCGGTCCAGGCGCCGCCTGTGAAACCGCGCCACGGGGTTGCCGTCTGCTCGTATGTCGGTTGCGAAATAGTTGTAGTGGACATAAGGTCCTCCCCTTCGGGGTGTTCGGGAGGCGGCCACGCGGGCCGACTCATCACGTCTCAAAGCTTACCAAATCGGTCCAATATCGTACAGTAATATCGAGATTTTTTTATCGATTCTTTCGGCCGAGCCCCCAAGCCTCGAGGAAGCCTTCGGTGTCAAAGTGCTTCGCGAAGAGCTCGACGATTTGCCTGCTCTTGCCCTCGTCGTACGGCTGGAGCTTCGTGCTCTGAATGCACTCGTACACCTTCTCGTCCGCCGAATGCGTGTCGTCCGGGACGTAGAGCGCCGGGACACCGCTCGCGCGCGCGATCCGGATACTCTCGTCAAGCCG
Organism: uncultured Spirochaetaceae bacterium; assembly: GCA_964625715.1. Classification (GTDB taxonomy): domain Bacteria; phylum Spirochaetota; class Spirochaetia; order DSM-27196; family SLST01; genus SLST01. The sequence continues at coordinate 726 of CAZVEF010000158.1, forward strand.
CGCGTTGCGCTTCGTGGAGGTGAGGACCAACCCGGCGATCTGCCGCTCTGACGGGAGCCCCGCGTTGTGCTCGAGAATCATCCCCAGCCTGCGCCGCGAGAGCGAGGAGAGGATGACGATGTCGCCCGGCGCGATTGCCTCCGCCGGTACCAGATTCTCGTGCGACTGCGAGATGATCGAGACGCCACCGCTCGGTACGCGCCACGCCTCCTCGTCCACGTCCCCGGCGACGATCGCGCCGCGGAAGGCGCGGGAGATCTGCTCCATCGACGGCTTGTCGAGCCGGTCGACGCGGGGGAGGAAGCCGAGGATCGAGAGCGGCCGCTCGGGCGAGCCGAATCGCCGGGTCAGGTACTCTTCGGTGATGAGCTCGCGCATCTGGTCGATCTTCTCCGGGAGCAGCTTGTTGAAGATCACCCCGCGCACGCGGGCGCCGGTGCAGCACAGGTAGGTCAAGTCGACCTCGAGCATGTCGAGCGTCTTCCCCAGCCCGCCGCCGGCGAGGTAAACGATCTGTGCGTCGATCAGACGGCTCACCCTCGAGTTCGAGAGGCCCACGATCCCTCCCACGCCCAGATGCCCCGTCCCCTCCGCGACGACCACCCACTTATTACGGAGGCGTTCCATCGCCGTGGCAATGTCGGACTCGAACCTCGCCGTCACCGCGCTCTGGTCGTCTGCGCGGAGAAAGTCCTTCGTCACGCCGCTTCCCAGACGCACCGGCGAGACCGCCGCCATGTCTACACCCGGGAGAGCGAATCGCTCGATGATCGTGGCGTCCTTGTCCACTCTGGTGCCGTCGTCGAGCTCGACAAGCTCCTGACCCACGGGCTTGATGTAGCCGATCTTCTCCGCGGGAATGAATCGTTTGAGCTCGGAGATGATGCCCAGACTCGCCAGAGTCTTGCCGACGTGCTGCCGGAACCCGGCTACGTAGACCACTCTCATGGTGTCCCCTTCTCCGATCCGCCGAACCGACCGGCGCCGGAATAATAGATATCCTAATATCGATATAATAATATCGATACATCCTATTCGACCGGATGTCAAGAGCACTCGCGCCGCCGCGCGATGTCCTCCGCCGACACCCCGAGTGCGCCGGGTGCTTCGAAGCATCTGGCTCGCGGAACCTGCTTTCGAACGCTGGATCGACCGATGCACACTTGCTACAACACGCCCGCGAAGCGGGGCTACTACCTCTCGCTCGCAGATCCGGAGAAGATGGAGTACGACGCCGGACTCGGCAACGGCGGGCTCGGACGGCTCGCCGCCTGCTTCCCGGACTCCATGGCGAAGCTCTGCCTCCCGGCGTACGGGTACGGGTACGGGATCCGCTACGAGGACGGGATCTTCTTCCAACCCATCCCCAGAGGCGAGCAGGTGGAGACGCCCGACCCCTGGCTTCGACTGTCGACGGCGGGATGTCCACGCTGAGCGCGGGGAGAGGTGAATCATGTTCGAATCCAGGAGGCATTGACACCTCTTCGTATGTGCTCCATAGGTACTGAATGCTGATGGCCTGCGACGATCGTAGTCCCCCGAGCCGCATCGGGAACGACCCATGACCGACCGTTTTGCGACATCGATCCAGACGCCCGGGACCGGCCCGCTCCTCGCGCGCTGCGTCCAGATCACCGACTCGCACGTCGCGGCCGATCGATCCTTCTCGCTCCACGGCCACACCACGTACGACGCGCTGCGGCGCGCGCTCGACACGATCGCCTCGTTTCCCGAGCCGCCCGACTGCATCATCCACACCGGTGACGTCAGCCAGGACCGGTCGCGCGAATCCTACCGCCACGTCCGGGAGCTCGTCGACGAATACCCGATCCCCATCTACTACGTCAACGGAAACCACGACGACGTCCGGTTCCTTCACGAGGAGCTTGGCGTTGAGGTGCGCTCCTACCCGGACAAGGCGGTGAGCGCGGACTACCGCTTTCGCGTGGCCGGGCAGGAGTTCGTCGTCGTCGACTCGTGGCATCCCGATCAGCGTGATCCGCTCGGACATCTCAGCGGCGACCAGCTCGCGTGGCTCAACGCCACGCTTCGCGATCTCGCCGAACTCCACGAGCGCACCGTCATCTGCCTGCACCACGCGCCCATGCCCACAGGCTCTCCCTGGGCCGACGCGAACATGGTCATCACCAACGGAGAGGCGCTTCACGCCGTCCTCTCACGCCACCGCAAGACGGTCGCGACGGTGATCCACGGACACCTCCACCGCGCGCTCTCGGTCGTCCGCGACGGGATCACCTACGCGAGCTCGCCGAGCGTCGTGTGGCAGTACCTGTGGGAACCGTGGCGCGAAAACCCCGCAGCCGATCCGGTCACACCACCTGCGTACACGCTCATCGACTGCTATGCCGATCGCGTGCTGCTCGGCCACTACCCCATCTAGCGGTCCGGGAAGTTCTGCCCCGCTCGGTGTCACGATCGGCGCCGGGCGGGTGACCCCGAAATTCTACTTCACACTCGCAACCATGTCCGTGAAGGCGGACACTCGCGCAGAGGTGATCACCTACCATCGGCAGATCATCGAAGGTGCGACTCGGCGCTGTGCCGAGGCGACGGACAGGCCCGTCGCGGCGAGTAGTATTCCGATCACGGGTTCCTCCTTGTGAGTGGCCGGCGAACGATCGCATCGGCCAGAAGCCGCGCAGCCGTCCTGCCCGCGTCTACAAGACCGCAGGTCCGTCCGAACTCGATCCAGGTGGCGAGCACGCCGTACTGGACCGACGCGACGCGGCGTGCGATCTGCACGATGTAGGTCGACACTTCAGAGTGCACGTAGGGTTCACCCGAGGGGACGACATCCATGCGGTGATCGGCGACCGGCCAGCATCTCGGGCCCTCGAGCTGAAAAAAGACTGGCCCGGCGGTGACAAGACCACCACACCGCCGTCGCCTTCGCAAACGGCGCCGGAGGAAAGATCGAATTCCTGCTGGCAAACACCGTCCCGATAGGCCGTTGGGACGTGGAGGCTGTACCGGTGGCGATACTCATCCTCAGCCAGGCGTTCCAGTCGCAGTGGAACCGGGGCGCTGCCGGAACGGTGCTAACGCTCATTCCGATCGTGACCGGTGCTCCGATCTTCTCACCGTTCCTTGTCACCGGCCTCTCTCCTGGAGCCACGGGCCAACCGCTGGAGTTGTGAGGAGGTCCACGCTGCCCACCCAACCGCAGCGATCCCGATAGCGCCGAACAACATCCAGCGGGCATCCGCACCAGCAACCGCGAGCAGCGCCCCGGCACAGAGATACGCGACCGGCGCTACCGCCGCATTCGCTGCCTCGAGGAGCGCGAACAGGCGTCCGTGCAGGGGCGCAGGAACTCTCAGCTGAATCCAGGTGGTGGCGTAGAGATACACGACCGCTGCACTCCCACCAGCGGCGAGCGCGACGAGCGCGAGCACCACCGGCGCGGTCGTAATCGCGAGTGCGAGGAATCCCAGACCCAGACCGAGATACGCAAGCGGCACAAGCCGCCTCGCGAGCATTGATTCAGGCGGATCGCGACGAAGGACGAAGAACACAAGCACCGCACCTGCAAGACCGATGGCAAGGAAATACCCTACGGCCGCCTCCGAGTAAGCGAGTTCATCGATCACGATGAACGGGAGAGACAGCGTGAGGACCGGGGAGATCGCGAAGAGCCCGGCCTGCGAAACGATGAGCAGCCTGATCACACGATCAGATAGCCCGAGGCGCAGACCCTCACGCGCCTCCGCCAAGACCGCCCGGATCCCGCTGCGCGCGTCTCGGTTCCGCTCCGGAGCCTCGGCACCGCCGGTGATCATCCGCTCCTGAAGGCCCGAGAGAACGAAGGTCACCCCGTTTGCCACGAACAGAGCCGGCGCTCCGAGCACCACGTACATCAGACCACCCAGAGCATTGCCGGCAAGATTTCCTACCTGGCCGCTGGCCACGCGCAGACTCGTTGCCCGAGGCAGCGAACGAGCAGGCACAAGCGATGGCAGCCACGCCTGTACGGCAGGGACGAAGAAGGTCTGTCCCAGACCTGCCAGAAACGCCACCGTGAGCACCAGCCCGGTCGAGCGCAGCGGGTCATGTGCAAGAGCGGCACCCGCGAAGACCATCAGGACGCCCCGGGCGAGGTCGGCAACTACGACAATCCGCCTGCGTGATGAACGGTCAATCACCGACCCGACGATCGGACTCAGGAGAACCCCGGGCAAGAGGGCCACAAACTGGAAAACTCCGATGGCGAATGTGGACTCGGTGAGTTCCTTCAGAATCAGGATGACAGCGAGAATGTAGATCGCGTTGCCGAACGTCGAGACTGAATTCCCGGTCACGAGGAGGGCCAGATTGCGGCGGTGTACGCGTTCCACTACTCGCAGTCCGGAGCCTTCGAGTGAAGGACGTAGTCCCACCCGAAGGAAACAAGCTGCATTGTCGACACCACAAGCAGGACGACGGTTCGAGCGACCGATGCGAACGCGGGGACCATGGCCCCGATCATCGCGCTCACGATGACAGCAGGGGCCGCATGAGCCCGATAACCAGGACGAACATCGCCACATCCCGGAGGTGTCGCAGGGCAAAGGTGAGCGCAATGGCGTAGACCACAGCTATCCCGGATCGCGTCGAGGGTGCCGGCGTCCGGACGGCGAGCGATCCGGCCGTCAAAGAAGTCGGCAGCCTCAACGATCAGAAGCCCGAGCGCCGGCGCCATCCATGCGCCCAGAATCGCCAGGGCAATCGATTGTGTCTCGGCGATCTCGGCGGGCTCGACGAGTACAACGACGACGCCGGCGTGGGTGAGGCTCCATGCACGGCAGAACCGTTCGAACGAGAGCCCATCCAAGAGATTCGAGACGCCAAATCTGGTGGAAATGTGCTCTTCAACGTTATTGGACGTATGCATTCGCTGCTAAGATACCACGCGCGTTACCCGAGGCAAAGGTGAAGATACTGGTGCCGA
>CAZVEF010000159.1:0-5605 GCA_964625715.1 uncultured Spirochaetaceae bacterium
ACGAGCTCGCCCACGCGCCGCCTGAAGGCTTCCTCGGGCGCACCGACGATGCGCGCAGCAGCACGAAGAAACGGATCAGGGAAAATGTCGACGAGGACCCGACCCAGGTCGAAGACGATCGTCGTCACGGCGCGGTCAGGCATCGCGGTCTTCCGCGTCCGCCCGGTCGCTCATCATCAACCGGCGCAGGCCGAACGGGTTGTATCTTCGAACGAGCACCGGGAGCAGGAGGACCGCCAGCGCGAGCAGGGTACCGAGCACCACCGCCAGCACCGGCGTGTCCAGGACCGCCGCGCCGACGGTCGTATAGAAGAACGTCCACGGGACCATCCCCACCAGGCTTGCCCAGAAGAACCGCCAGAAGCTCAAGGCGCTGAGCCCCGCCCCGTAGCTGATCATGTCGAACGACACGACCGGGATGAGCCGTGAGCCGAAGACGATGAGCGCGAGCGCTCGCTCGCTGCAGTCGGCGCAGAAGCTCGCCTGCCTGCCGGTGAGAACCCGGATCGCGCGCATGCCGACGTGTCGGGCGATCGCGAACGCGGCGCTCGCTCCAAGGATCGCGCCGGTGACCGCGAGCGCCGTACCGGCCCATGAGCCGTAGATCATCCCCAGCACCGCCGAGACGGGCACGTTCGGAAGCGGTGAGACCACGATAGCGACCGCCATCACGAGCACGATCACGACGGGCGCCCAGAGGCCCGCGCGCTCGACCAGGTCGACGAGACCCTCCTTCGTCAGCAACGCGCGCGCTTCGGGGACGAGCGCGCCGGCGCCGAAAAGGCCCACGAGCAGGAGAATCGGCAGGAGCGCGAGTAGTCGTTTCAGCGTGGTTGTCATCCTCTCTTCTCGAGCGCCGTCACCCAAGGTAGTGACCGCACCGGGGAGTATAGCGTCGCGGGGGCGGGGGTCCAAGGGTGCCGATCCGCCGGCAACGGCGGCGTCGCTACCCGAGCGCGCGGGGTACCCGGCGGCTGCATGCGCGCGGCGGGCCGTGCCGATCGCGACCTCCGGCTGGAGCCTGAGCGCGAGGACCAACCGCGGCGAGAAGAAGGTCGCTCCGCCAATGCCGGAGGCCATCGCGAGCGGCCCGGTCTCCTCGGCGAAAAGGCCCAGGTGATTCGCGTGCCCGAGCATCTTCTCGAACACGAGCCGCGCCTCGTCGAGCGAAGCACGACACTCGAATCCACAAGCTTACCTCCCGCACGTTCGACAAGGTCTCCTCCTGAGCGCCGGTGATTCATTGTATGAACAAGCAAAACCGGAGCTCCGGTTGAAGAGGGAAGCCGATTGTCATATCCTCTCCAGCTGTGAAGTATGCCGGATCACGCCGCCCGGACCGGGGCGGGCACCATACAGCGACGCGCAGGCGTGTTCGCGCGGCTGCGTTCCGCCGGCGTCCGCGAACCCGCTCCGGGCATCGCGCACTCGTGAGCGAGCTCGAGCGGATCACGGCGACCTGCCCCGGGTACAATCTGGGCAGGGCGTACAAGAAGGTGACGCGAGAGTTTGAGAAGGAGTTCCGCGAGAGCAGACTGACGCTCGCGCAGTTCGCGCTGCTCGTGAACATCGGGCGCGGAGAACCGGCTACCGGGTCCGAAGTCGCCGCGCGCCTCGGTTCGGACGTGAGTACCATCTCGCGCACGATCGAGCTGCTCATCGACCGCGGGCTGGTTCGCCAGGAGCGCGGCGTCGATCGCCGCGTACGCGTCTACAGCCTGACCGACGCCGGGCGGGAGGCGCTCGAGGAAGCGATCCCGAAGTGGCGGCGGGCGAAGCGACGGACGCTCGAGGGTATCGATCGGGCCGCGTGGCGTACGACGCTCCGCCAGCTTCGCGCGCTCGGCGCCTGAGATCCCGGCATGGCGCGCATTCGCGCCATCGGGGCCGACGAGGCCGCAGGCGAGTTGGCCGACATCTACGCCGAGCTCGTAACCTGCGAGCCCGGCTCGCCCGGGGTGGAGGGGGCGGTCGAAGCTCTGCGCCCGGTCGGGCTCGAAGATCGAGCGGTGCTCGACGCGACGCTCGTCGTATCGTACTTCAACTTCGTGAATCGGATGGTACGCGCTCACGGCACGAGCGGCATCCGCGTCGCGCCGTAGATCCGGTACCCGCGGTAGCTGCCGGGGTCGGGGTCGGCGAACGAAAACGGCGCGACCTCCACAGCCGGCGTATCCGACGTGACCTCCGCGACAACGGCCCATGTCTTCCTCCGGCGCACCGAGCCGGCCTCGTAGTCGAAGAGCTTGGTGGGTTCGCCGTCGAGCGGTCCGCCTCGACGAGGCTCTCCTCGTCGCTCGCGCGGATCACCATGGTGTTGCGCTGCCCGGGGTAGAGTCCGAGGACGTCGATCGGGTGAACGCGCGCGTAGTCGTCAGACCTTGCCACGACGTCACCCTCGATTGCGCGGACGATTGCGGTGACCCGCGTGGGCCGTCGCGTCCGGATCGTCGCACGCCTGCCCAGCGGACTTGCGCCGGGCTCGCTCAGGCTCACGCGCACGGGGTTCGCCGAAACGAGGGCGATCGCGACCACCACCGCAACGAGGACAAGAGGTCGGTTCTGAGGATACTACGCATGGGTCTCTCCGAGCGCTCCAAGCGATCCGTGGAACGGGCTTCGATCACGTCGGTGTGCCCAACGTGGCGGGCCGTCTCGTCGCGTCCACGGCGCCTCAGATCGCTCGGATGTCCGGCTGCTTGACCATGCGCGCCATTAGTGCCACGGTTCCTGGATGCCGTTTCAGCTTCGCACCTCCCAGGACGCTTCCGGTAGCTTCTCGTCTACGCTGCCGTGGATTCTTTTTCTCACGCTTCTCGTGTTCGTGGGTATCCTGCCCCGGCTCCTGCTCGCGCCGCTGCTTCTCCGGGTGTCTGACTCGTTCGGAGTGACCTACAGCGCCGCGTCGGGAATCTTCCTCACCGGCTCGGTCGGCTTCGTCGTCGGTCTGCTGACCTCCGGCTTCGTGGCGAGTCGCCTGCGGCACCGGTGGACGATAATCCTTGCGATCGTCGTCTGCGGACTCTCGCTTCTTGCCCTCTCCGCAGTCCCATCGCTCGTCGCCTTTCACGTGTTCTTCGCGCTGCTGAACTGGGGCAGCGGGCTCTACCCCGGATCGGGGATAGCGTCGGTCACGACGATCGCGCCGCAGGTGCACCGCGGCAAGGCGCTCGCGGTCCACGAATCGGGGCCCAACCTCGCGTTCCTCGTCGCACCCATCCTCGTTGCGGTGCTCGCACCTTATTTCGGCTGGCGCGGCATCTATCGCATCGCCGGTGCCGCGGCGCTTCTCGTCGCCGCAGCATTCGCCGTGTTCGGTCGTGCGAGCAACGATCGAGGCCAGCCGCCGCACTTCGAGAACGTCGCCGTGTTCCTGCGAAACGGTCCGTTCTGGGTGATCTCCGTGCTCTTCGTCGTCGCCGCGAGCGCGGCGATGGGTGTCTTCTCGGTTCTGCCGACCTACCTCGTCGTCGATCACGGTCTGAGCGAGGGACTCGTGAACACGCTCGTCGGTCTCTCGCGGCTTTCCGGGTTCGCGTCGATTCTCTTTGCCGGCGCTCTCGCCGATCGATTCGGCTTCGTGCCGGTGGTGTCCGTCGTGCTCGGAACGACCGGTGTGGTTACCGTGGCGCTCGGCCTCACTTCCGGTGTCCCGCTGCTTCTCGCGGTCTTCCTGCAGCCGCTGCTCGTCCAGTCGTTCTTCCCGCTTGGACTGAGCGCGCTCAGCGACGTCGCGCCCCCGCACGCGCGTAATCTCGCGATCGCGCTCGCCATTCCGCTCGCGAACTTCTTCGGCGCGGGAGTGGCGCCTCGGCTGCTCTCGTTTGCCGGGAGTGCCGGCTTGTTCCGGTTGGCGTTCATCGTGCTCGGCATCGTGACCGCTGCAAGTCTGCTGTTGCTGCGCGCCTATCGTCCGTCTCCCCCGGAACCGACCACCGATCGTGCTTGACAGCCGCGCAGCCGGCACCAACAATTGGGCGATCGACTCGCGCGGCGACCAGCCTGCGCGGCGAGCGGTCCGCAGGCCGATGCGCCGGCCTGCGCACGCGTGTGGAGGTGCTATGTCCGTTTCCGTATGGCCGGTATCGAACCGCCGGGAGCTCATGGAGTTCATCAAGCTCCCCTGGCGGCTCTACCGGGACAATCCCAACTGGGTCCCTCCGCTCATCATGGACCAGAAGGCTCTTCTGTCGCGCGAGAGGAATCCGTTCTTCCAGCACGCGTCCATCGAGTACTTCCTCGCCGAGCGCGACGGCGAGATCGCCGGACGGATCGCCGCGATTCACGATCCCTCGTACATCGAGTTCCAGGACGAGAATATCGGCTTCTTCGGCTTCTACGAGTCGATCGACGATCAGTCGGTCGCCGACGCGCTCTTCGCCGCGGCGCGCAGCTGGCTCGCCGCGCGCAACGTCGTGGGCATGCGAGGCCCCACCAACCCGAGCACCAACGATACGCTCGGTCTGCTCGTGGATACGTTCGACCGCCCGCCCATGGTAATGATGCCGTATAACCACGACTACTATCCGCGTCTGTTCGAGGCCGCCGGGCTCGTGAAGGCGAAGGACCTCTACGCGTACTGGTTGAACGAAGAGCGCATGAACATCGAACGGCTCGATCGCTTCGTGGAGCTCTTGAAGAAGCGGTACAAGCTGTCGCTGCGCCCCATCAACCTGCGCAGGCTCGAGGAGGAGATCGACATCGTCAAGCTCATCTACAACGATGCGTGGGAGAAGAACTGGGGATTCGTGCCGTGGACCGACGAGGAGCTCGACCATCTGGGCGCCGAGCTCAAGCCGGTCGCCGACCCCGAGCTCGTGATGTTTGCCTACAAGGACGACGAACCGGTCGGGTTCTCGCTCTCGCTGCCCGATCTCTTCCAGGCGCTCATCCACGTGAAGAGCGGCCGGCTCCTGCCGTTCGGGATCATCAAGCTGCTCTACTGGCAGCGGCGGATCACGCAGGTCCGCGTGCTCGCGATGGGTATTCGCCATCAGTACCGCGGCATGGGAATCGACGCCCTCTTCTACCATCGCACCTTCCGCTACGCCGAGACCAAGGGCCAGCAGCGCGGTGAGTGCAGCTGGATTCTCGAGGACAATCACACAATGAAGGCTTCGATGGAGAAGATGGGAGGCTACGTCTACAAGACCTATCGTCTCTACGACCAGCCGATCCTGTCGCAGGGGGCGTGATGGATCTCTCCGGACGGCTCGTGATCGTAACCGGCGCATCGAGCGGGTTGGGCAGGGCGATCGCGCGCAGGCTCGTCGAGCGCGAGCATGCCGATGTGATCATCGCGGCGAGGCGACACGATCGGCTCGAAGAGCTCGCCGGCGAGCTGCACGACGTCGAGAGGGCTGCGGGTGCGCCCGGCGAGCTGCGTCGGCGTGTGTGGACCTGCGAGGTTGATCTCACCGCCAGCGGCGGTCCCGAGCGGCTCATGGAGGCGGTGGGCGAGATCGAAGCGGAGCGTGGCGATCGCGTCTTCGGGCTCGTGAACAACGCGGGCGTCACTCACTACGGCCCGGTCGCCCGCATGCCGTCAGCGGCGCTCCACCGGATCCTCGACCTGAACGTCACCGCAACGATTGATCTCACCCAC
>CAZVEF010000160.1:0-5594 GCA_964625715.1 uncultured Spirochaetaceae bacterium
ATCAACAATTTCGGCACCAGTGTTTACGTCGTCTCGCGGATCACGAGCCGGGTCGGAACCCAGACCGGCTGCACGCGAAGCGGCTGCTCACCCGATTTCGCATGAACACGTGAAACCGCTTCGCCGTCCGTCCGGAGGGAGCCTTCGAGCCACGGCCGCCGCTCTCCGGCGAGCAGCTCGGCGACCGCCGCCCCGATCTCCTCGCCCGGCTGCGCGACGGTGGTCAACCGTGGCCAGCTGTGCGAGGCGGCCCACCGGTCGTCGAACCCGACGACCGCGACGTCGTCGGGAACCCGGATCCCGCGGCGGTGGAGCCCTGCGAGCAGCTCGAGCGCCCATTCGTCGGAATACGCCTGCACCGCATCGACGTCGGGATACGCGTCGAGTATACCTGCCGTCAGGGCCTCCGCCGAGTGATCGATCCCCGGCGCGTAGAGCAGCGGCTCGCCGCCGTGCTCGCGCATCGCGCGCACGAAGCCGTCGATACGACTGGTCGAGTCTACAGGGCCGGCGTAGACGATCCGCCGCCGTCCGGCCCCGATCAGGTGTCGTGCGGCCTCGGCGACACCGGCGGGTCGATCGATGAGCACCGCGGGAGAGCGGCTCTTCGCGTCCACCGGAACGCACGGGATGCCGACGGCGTAGAGCGCGGTGACGAGCGGCGTAAGATCAATCTGCAGGTCACCGATGACGGCGACGCCGGACGGCTTCCGAGACCGGATCTCGGGCACCACCAGGTCGGACTCCAGGTCCTCCCGGCGCGCCATCATGACCGACACGCTGTAGCCCATCGGCCTCACGTGCTGCTCCAGCGACGCGATCTTCGCCATGTGCAGCTCGTCGACCGAGTACGACACGACCACGATCTGCCTGCTGCGTCCCAGGCGCAGGCTCTGCGCCACCGGGTCGGGCCGATACCCCATGCGGTCGGCGGTCTGGAGGACTCGCTCGCGGACGTCGGAACGCACGTACCCCGTACCCGAGAGCGCCCTCGTCACGGTTCTGATGGAGACTCCCACCTCAGTCGCGATGTCGCGGAGCGTGGCCATACGCCATGATGACGGGGTTTGCCGGACGAGACAAGGGCGAGCCTGCCGGCTCGACTTGCCGGACCCGGCGCGGTTGACTACACTCGGGCGGGGCACATCCCCCGAACCGCGAGGGTACGCCGGTCGTCCCACGGAGGCAATCATGAAGACCGCCGCGCTGGCTCGTCCTGCGCATCGAGACCGACGCGGGTATCGTCGGCTGCGGCGAGCCGAGCGTCGAGGGCAGGGCACCGACCGCGGAGAACACTTCGGCCTCCGACTACACCGGCGACCGCCCGACCCCGCAGCTTCGATACGAGGACGGAAGCGTCGCCGAATGGTGAGGCCGCACCGGTCGTCCGGACCGATCTCGGATCGTGGAGCACCAATGGAACCAGACTGGAAGACAATCGCGCTCGACCCCTACCTCGAGCGGCTTCAGAAACGGGCCGATGCAGCGGCGCTCGGACGCGTCGTCGCGCAGGACGGCCCCCTTCTCTACGTCGTCTCGCCCGACGGTGCCGGCTACTCGAGACCGAGCGGGCGTCTCGCCTACCGGATGGAACACGGCACCGAGCCCGTCCCCGCGGTCGGTGACTACGTCGAGCTCGAACACGGCGTCGAATCCCCGGTGCGGCGCGTACTGCCGCGGCGAAGCGTCTACGAGCGCAAGGCGGCGGGTGACCGCACGCAGGCTCAGGTCATCTGCGCGAACGTGGATCTCGCGCTCATCGTCACCACCGCTCCGGCGGCGACGGTCCGTGAAGCCGCCGACAGGTCCGCGCTGCACGACTTCAACATCCGCCGCGTCGAACGGTTCGTAGCAACGCTCGACCCTTTGGTGCGGCCGGTCCTCGTCGTCAACAAGTGCGACCTCATCGACGAGCAGGAACGTGTCCGGGCCGCCATCGCCGCGGAAATCCCCGGCGCCGAGGTCCGTATGGTCTCCGCGCTGTCGGGAAGCGGGGTGGACGCGCTGCGCGACCTCGTCCCTGCCGGCGCGACCGCGGTACTCGTTGGATCGTCGGGAAGCGGTAAGTCCACGCTGATCGCACGCCTGACCGGCGAACACGTGCGCACCGGCGAGATTCGCGACAGCGACGGCCGCGGACGCCACACGACTACCGGGCGCAGAACCTACGCGATCTACGGCGGGGGGCTGCTCGTCGACACACCGGGCATGCGCGAGGTACAGCTCTGGGTGGACGACTCTGCCGCCGAGCAGCTCGGCTCGGCGTTTCCGGAGATCGACCGGTACGCGACCGACTGCCGCTTCTCCGACTGCCGGCACCGCGGCGAACCGGGCTGCGCTGTCCAGGCCGCGGTCCAGGCCGGAGAGATCACGCACGACCGGTACCTCGCCTATCTCGAACTGCAGGAGGAACAAAGCGTCGTCGCCGCCCGACGCGAGAAACGTGATCGGCTCACGAACCGCCGCACCGCGCGCAAGTCGCGCATGAAGCGAAGGAGCCGGGGATCATGAGCCGCCCGAAGCGGGGACGCGGAACCGGCGCCGATCGACCGTCCTGGACCGACGGTGAGCCGAGCGCGGCGGGCGGTTTCACGTGCGCCCACTGCGGGCGGCTCGTCCCCGAGCAGTCGCCCGGCACGTCGCAGCGCAACCACTGCCCGTTCTGCCTCTGGAGCGTCCACGTGGACATCAGGCCGGGAGACCGCGCCTCGCTCTGCCGCGCGCCCATGGAGCCGATCGCGCTGTGGGCCTCCGAAGGGGATGAGCTGCGCATCCTCCACCGGTGTACCGGGTGTGGGGTGATCAAGCCGAACCGCGTGGCCGGCGACGACTCCGAAGAAGCGATCGACGCGCTCGTCGCCCGCCTGCTGCGCGCCCGTGAGTCGCGGCCACCGTCGTGAACGGCGGACCACGAGGGTCGGGAGGCAAAGGCGCCGCCGGCCGGACCGCGACACCGAGCACGCGCTCATCGGTAGGCCTCGTCGCCGCGGCGGCGTTGACGCTGACCGTGCGCCTGCCGTTCTTCGTGGTCGTCGGTTCGGTGGCTACCGTGACGCTCGCGATCCTGCTCGGGATGTAGCCGCCGGGACCGACGGGGTCGTCGCGATCCCGTCGAGGAACGCGTCGATGAGCCGCCGTCCCATCTCGTTGCGCGACATACTCACCTTCGATTCCGGCACGGAGAACAGGCTCTGGATCATACCGACGAGCCCGCCGGATATCAGCCCGAGGTCCTGGTTCTCCGTCTCACCGTCGCGATAGGCGTCGTGCAGAATCGCCTCGACGGGCAGAAGAACCGACTCGTAGATGAGCTGGATGAGGCGTTCGGAGGCCTGGTCGGAGAGCGAGGGCATATCGGACTGGGTCATGCGAACGAGGTCCATGGGCTCCTGGCCGAGAAACCAGTCCGCCACGGCGTGCAGACGGGAACGAAAATCTGGCGGCGCGGTCTGCACGCTCTCGCGCAGCCCGCGACGATGACGCTCGAGACTTCGCTCGACCACCTCGACGAAGAGCTCTTCCTTCCCCCCGGGTACGTGATGGTAGAGCGAGGTATGCTTGATGCCGACCGCCCCGGCGATGTCCCGCAGCGTAACCGCCGCGTAGCCTCGCGCCATGAAGCATTTCTCGGCCGCCTCGAGCACGCGTTCGCGCGCGGTCAGCGTCCGGCCCTCGTTTTCGATCTGATCACTCACTTGAAAGCTAATATATCAAAATCCTCGCGAAGCGGCGCGACGCATACCGGGACCGCAGGCGTCATTCCTTGATGAAACCGAAGTAGCGGGCAAGGATCTGCTCGTCGAGCGGCTCGAGCTCCTCGGGTGCGAAGTTCGGCCCGCTCACGATCGCCTCGGTGGTCATGGGAACGGTGACGCACGGCTTCTCCGGCGCTCCGTTGACCCAGAACGGACTCAGGAGTATCTCGCCGGTTTCACCGGGCGCCTGCAACCAGACGACGAGGTAGCGCACCCGCCATGCCGAGAGGTCGAGCAACAGGTCCGAGATCACACCGAGCCGTCCGTTGGGCGCGAATACCGGCCGCCCCATGAGCGTCGTGTGCGGAAAGAGCTCGGGAGCGCGCGAGACCGTCCGGTGTCCGTTCGCGGCGGCGCGAAGCGCGCAGGGCGTCTCGTAATCGCCCCAGACGCCCGACCCGTTCCAGAAGACCGGCAGACCGTAGTGCGAGACGACCGCACCGACATCCGCGGGGGAAAGATTCAGATGCCGGTCGCTGTTCGCGCACGGATACGCGCCGACGTCCCCGAGCGCAAGCTTCAGCCGTTCCTGTCCGGGATCCACGGCGGAGAGATGCATGGGAGAGACGAGCCGCGCATCGGGCCTGCTCGCCGAATCGTCGAATCCCAGAAGGATGAGCCGGATCGCCCAGTCGTCGGGATCGAGATAGAGCGTGTCGACGTTCCCCGCGTCGCGGCGGTTCACACGCGCGGCAAAGCGGCGCAGGCGGGCGAGCCGCATATACATCGCAGCTACTCCTCCTCGATCCGCTTCGTCGCTCGCTTGATGCCTTCAGAGAAGTCGTTGACGGCGGACTCGAGCCCACGACGGATCTCGTCGATCGCCGAGCCGGCGGACTCGCGATACGTCTGCAGATCATGGGCGATCCGGTCGCGCTGCTCCCGCAGGTCGTCGAACAGCGTACGGTTGCGGCGTTGCGCGTCGGCCGCGAGCTGATCGGCCTTCGCCTGCAACAACTCCATCTCGGCGTCGAGCTCGCGCAGCCGCGCCTCCATCTCCTTCTCGTAGGCGGACTTCTCTTCGTGTCCCATTTTATCCTCCTCCCGAAGAGATGCAAGGACCGTGCCTGCCAACGGAAATGAGTAGAAAGTCCCGACGATGCGGGAGCTACAGCTCGATGTCGTACGACTTGATCTTGTTGTAGAGCGATTTGCGGCTGATGCCGAGCAGCTTCGCAGCCTTCGTCCGGTTGCCCCGCGCCTCGCGCAGCGTCGCCTCGATCAGCTGCCGCTCCACGTCCTCAATCGTCCGGCCGGCCTCGATCGCCGTCTCCGCCCCGTCGTCCGAGGGCGGCGCGTGCTCGCCGGCCACCGTCATCTCAACCGCCGGCGGAGCAGCCACCGCGGTGGGCGCACCTTGGGCGGCGCCGCCCGGCGCCGCGGCGACGGACATATCTGCGGTTTCGAGCGCGAGCGGATCGGTCTCCCCCTTCGGAGCCTCCTCGGGGACCTGCATGGCGGTCTGGTAGAGCGCGTCCACGACTTCGGCCTCTGTGATCATCTCGTCCGCGGCCCCCACGACGAGCCTGATGATCATGTTGGACAGCTCGCGTACGTTTCCAGGCCATCCGTAGGAACGCAACTGCTTCATCGCCTTCGGCTCGAATCCGCGCACGGGCCGCCCGAAGCGGGCGGTGTATTGCTCGCGGAAGAACTCGGCGAGCATGGCGATATCGTCGCGGCGCTTACGCAGCGGAGGCAGGCTCAACGGAAACACGCTGAGCCGATAGTACAGGTCGCGGCGAAAGCCGTTCGCCCGTACCTTCGCGCGCAGATCGATGTTCGTCGCCGCGAGAATACGAACGTTCGAACGGATGGGGGTGGTGCCGCCCACCCGGG
>CAZVEF010000161.1:0-5590 GCA_964625715.1 uncultured Spirochaetaceae bacterium
ACGCAAGGCTCGATTTGGCCTTCGCGGACCTGCAAGGTCGATGACAGTTATCGCGTCGCGCGCTTGGCCAGCGACCCGCCGAGCATGAGCAGCAGAAGCGCGCCGGCGCCGAGCGGGAAGTAGTCGCCCCACCGCGCGTACAGCGTCGTAGGTGGGTCGGAATCGATCAGCACGCGTGAGACCAGCGCCGCCTCCTCGAACTGGGGCAGCGTTCGAACGATACGACCGTACGGGTCGATCTGTCCGGTCACGCCCGAAGCAGTCGTTCGCAGCACCGGTCGCCGGTTCTCCACCGCCCGGAAGAGCCCTGCGACGAAGTGCTGCTTCGCCTGCGTTTCGGCGAGCGACCAGTAGTCGTTCGAGACGTTGAGGATCACATCGGCGCCGGCGCGGACGAACCCGCGCACGTAGTTCGGAAAGACGTCCTCGTAGCAGATAGGCGTTGAGAAAGTGAACAACGGGTGCTCGAAGACGGTCTGCTCGGTCCCCTGCTCCCAGAAGTTCACGTCGAACTCGAGCAGCAGCTCGTACACCCACGGCAGCTGCTCGCGATAGGGGAAGTGTTCGGTGAACGGTACGAGCCGGATCTTCCGGTAGGTCTCCCGGCGACGACCCTCATCGTCGAACAGGACGGCGGCGTTGTAGTTCAGCCGCTCGATCTCGTTCCCGTCCTCGTCGCGCACGACCTCGTAGTCGTCGTTGCCGGTAACGAGCCACGTATCCAGCGATTCCTGGTACTCGAGGAACCGACTCACCAGCCGGTTGAATCGCCGGATCGAATCGTCCTGCGACCAACGGCGGATGTTGGGAACGAAGGCGGTCTCCGACCAGACGACGAGATCGACTTCGGCCTCCATCGCCCCATCGGTGAGCGTCGTGAGCGTCTCAAAGGTGTTCTCGTAGTCGCTCTTGCGCGGATCGTTGTTCTGCTGGATCTGCGCGACGGTAACCACAGACGCGTCTTCGGGCGGATCGGCGTGAAGCGCGAGGACGACGGTACCTGCGAGCGCCACCGCCCCTACGAGAAGCGTCACGCCGGCGAGCCACCCGAAGGTTCGGCGCACGGTGACGATCGGACGCGCGTAGAGCGTCGTGCGCCGCGCGGAGAACCGGTTGATCGCGGCGCCGAGGAACTCGGCGATAGCCGAATTGCCGAGCAGAACAAGGAACGACAGCCCCCAGACACCGGTGACCTCGGTCATCTGGATGATCGGCAGGACGGCGTACTGCGAGTGCGCGGCGAGCGCCCACGGATACCCGAGGAAGCCGATCGATCGCAGATACTCGAAGAGCGTGAGCGCGAGCGGGAAGACGAGCACGCGCGCGAACCGGATGCGCCGGTAGAGCAGGAGCGCAAGCGGCGTGAAGATCGCCCAATAGATGAGGAAGAAGAGCACGGTGATCTGCAGCGAGACAAGGCTGAACGTGCCCAGCCAGTAGCTCGACAGGAGCGTCGTGAATGCGCCGAAGGTGATGCCGTAGAAAATACCGTGGCCGAACCGTGCCGAACGGAGCACCAGGAACAGCGGCATCCACGCGACCCAGCCGAGCAGCGGGAAGCCGTCCAGATCGACGAAGGAGGGCATCGCGATCGCGACGAGGAAAGCGGACAGCAGCGTCGCCGCGAAGGCCCATGGCCGGACGAGGAAGTCGGGTTCCTGCGACCGGTCGTTGTACGCGGCGCGCACGAGCGCGGGCCGGCCCAACCGGAAGAGCAACCAGACTCCTGCATCGAGCGCAACGAGCGGAAAGATCCGGATCCAGACGAGCAGCCGCTCGGTACGCGTATCGAGCGCGAGCCGGAGGTCTCCCCCACCCGCAATGAAGCGCTGCACGTAGTCCATATTCGCGTTGAGCGCAAAGATGAAGCTGAACAGAAAGAGAAGCAGCGAGACAGCCCCGAGTACCTCGGGCACGAAGAGCAATCGTCGGTACGCCGATCGGTGGAATCGCCGATGCTCGGTCGCCGACAGCAGCAGGACGAAACCCCACAGGTAGTGCAGCCCGACGATCACGAACAGCGGCAGATCGCCGAACCCCGGCGTCGGTATCGCGACCGAGCTGCCGAAGATGATGTAGCTCGCGGCGAGCGACACCGCGAGATAGATGGCGGCGCTGATACGGCCGACAGACCTCGACATCGAGCCAGAGTCTATTGGAAAGGTCGACAGGCGGCAACGGAAGGACCTGATGACCCTCGTCCGGGCTTCGTCTATACTTGGCGTGCCGTTATGACTGGACTGGCTGCAAACGTCAAGGCGCGTATGAGGCGCCGCCGCCACGCGCGGCGCGCGCGGAGGAAGATCCGCGGGTCGAAAACGATGAACCGGTTCCTCAGGCTGACGCTGGGGCCGTGGCTCGCGCGCCGGTACCGGGTCCGCACGGAAAACCTGGAGCTTGTGAAGAGGCTTCGCCCGCCCTACCTCGTACTCGCGAACCATATGTGCGTCTGGGACCCTTTCTTCGTGAACAACTTCGTCCCCGAGGTGATCCACTACGTCGTGTCGGACGCGAACTTCCGCTCGAAATTGGTCGAGTTCGGCCTGGGGCTGGTCGGTTCGATTCCGAAGACGAAGGTGATGTCCGACCTGGAGACGGTAAAGAACATCATGAAGGTGAAGGAGGCCGGCGGGATCGTCGGCATCTTCCCCGAAGGGCAGAACACGTGGGACGGGCACACGATGCCCATGTACTTCTCCACCGCGAAGCTGGCCAAGTTTCTCCGCGTCCCCGTCGTCACCGCACGGATAGCCGGCGCCTACCTCTCGAAGCCGCGCTGGTCGAAGAGCCGGCGGCGCGGGCGCGTCACCATCCGCTACGACGTCGCATTCACGCCCGAAGAGCTGCGCCGGGCGACGGTGGAGGAGATCGACACCAGGATCGCGAAGCGTCTCGAGCACGACGAGTTCGAGTTCAACGGTGTCCACCGCGTCCCCTTCGTCGGCACCGACCGCGCAGAATACGCGGAGATCGCACTGTTCACCTGCCCGCAGTGCCTGGCCTTGAGCACGCTGCGCTCGGAGGGCAACCTGCTACGCTGCACCGAATGCGGATACACCGTCCGGTACAGCCTCTACGGTTTCTTCCAGCCGGTGTCCGGCGCGCTTCGGTTCGACACGATGCGCTCGTGGAACCTCTGGCAGGCAAAGGAGCTGCGTCGCCGCCTCGCCGAGTTCGTCGTCACCCCGGACGCCCCGCCGCTGTTCAGTGAGGAGCGGGTGAAGGTGGAGACCGGGTACAAGTCGATGCCGCTCGAGCTCTACCTCATCGGACGGATCGACCTCTATCCCGACCGCATCGAGCTCACAGCGAAACACGCCGAACCCGAGCGCTTTCCGATCGCAGCGATCGTGGGGATCAACGTCCAGAACAACGAACGGCTCGAGTTCTACGCCGACGAGAATCTCTACCGCGTGACGATCCTCGATCGGCGAGGCTGCGCGTACAAGTGGGACCTCGCGGTGCGCACGATGCAGCAGCTTGCGGCTTCGTCCTCGGTAGTGTAGAATTACGAGGTATTGGAGCTAGGTACGACTCACAATGAAAAAGAGACGCCCTGACAAAACAGAAACTGTCCGACAATGAAGAGGGCGGTTGCTCGTCCACTGGGGATATATGGCTACCAAGCTGGAGAAACTGAAGAACGTCATTGGCGTTGATTCGATTCTCAACAAGATACAGGACCTCGACATTCTGCTCGAAACGATCCTCTCGGAGGCGAGGAACGTCCTGAACGCGGACGCGGGCAGCATCTACATCAAGGAAGGTGACGAGCTCGCCGTCACGTACGCGCAGAACGACACGAAGGCGGCCGAACTCAAGCCGGGCGAAAAGCTCGTCTACAGCGTGCTCCGGATCCCAATCGGCACGTCGACCATGTCCGGTTACGCGGCGCTCACCGGCGAGATCGTAAACGTCCGCAACGTCTACGACTTGCCCGACGGCGCCCCGTACAGCTACAGCGACCATTACGACAAGGTCTCCGGCTACCGCACCGTCTCCACGCTCTGCATACCGCTGAAGACGAACATGGGCGACATCCTCGGCGTGCTGCAGCTCATCAACAAGAAGGACTCGCGCGGACGCAGCATCGCCTTCAGCAAGGACGACGAGCTCGTCGCCGGTCACTTCGCGACGAACGCGACGATGGCGCTGCAGCGCGCGACGATGACCCGCGCGATTCTGCTTCGCATGACCAAGATGTCCGAGCTCCGCGACCCCAAGGAGACCGGGATGCACGTCAACCGGGTCGCCGGCTACGCGCTCGAGATCTACGAGCGCTGGGCAGACCGCACCGGCATCCCGCGCCACGAGATCGACCGCACACGCGACACGCTGCGCATGGCGGCAATGCTCCACGACGTGGGAAAGGTCGCGATCAGCGATACGATTCTGAAGAAGCCGGGACGGCTCACGCCGGAAGAGCGGGTGATCATGCAGTCGCACGCGTGGCACGGGGCGCGGCTGTTCATCGACCGGCAGAGCGAGTTCGACGAGATCGCCCAGCAGGTCGCGCTGAACCATCACGAGTACTGGGATGGGACCGGCTACCCCGGCCACATCGACCTGCTGACCGGTGAACCGACCAGGAAGGGCCCTGATGGCAAGGCGCGCGGTAAGAAAGGCAAGGAGATCCACATCTTCGGGCGCATCGTCGCCATCGCCGACGTTTTCGACGCGCTCTCGAGCAACCGGGTCTACAAGAAGGCGTGGAAGAAGGAAGACGCCATTCGCGAGATCAGAAACTCCGCCGGCACCCAGTTCGACCCGGAGCTCGTGAAAGACTTCATCGGCTCGCTGCCGAGCATCCAGATCGTCGCCGACAAGTTCGCGGAGGGCTCCTCCTCGCCCGAACTCCCCATCGCACGAACCAGCGATGAGGCTGCCCACCGACCCGGGAACCGATCGGAGTAGCAGGCCGATGTCGCTCGCGCGGCGCGGCGGGCCGCCCGCCGGCGGCGCCGGGCTCAGGCATCCTTGTACGCCGCGACCAGGTCCTCCATCGCGACCTTGCCGTCTCCGAAGTACATGAGCGTGTTGTCGCCCGCGAAGAGCGGGTTCGCGATTCCAGCGAAACCCGGGCTCAAACTGCGCTTGATGACGACGACCGTGCGCGCCTTGTCCACGTCGAGGATGGGCATCCCGCTGATGGGGCTGCCGTGCGGCTCGCGCGCGACCGGGTTCACGACGTCGTTCGCACCGAGGACGATCGCCACATCGGTATTCGGGAAGGTCGGGTTGATCTGGTCCATCTCCCGGAGCTTGTCGTAGCTGATGTTCTCCTCGGCGAGGAGAACGTTCATGTGCCCCGGCATGCGGCCGGCAACAGGATGGATGCCGAACTCGACGGTGATGCCGTCCTTCTCGAGCTGCTCGGTGAGCTGGCGCACCGCGGTCTGCGCACGGGCGACCGCCATCCCGTAGCCGGGGACGAAGACCACGCGCTGCGCGGTCTTGAGAATCATCGCGACCTCTTCTGCGCTCGTGCTCTTCACCTTGCCGGCGTAGATGTCGCCCTCCTGGCTCGACTCCACGACCGCGCCCACGCCGCCGAAGAGGACGTTGGCGAGCGAGCGGTTCATCGCCTTGC
>CAZVEF010000162.1:0-5554 GCA_964625715.1 uncultured Spirochaetaceae bacterium
GTGGGAGGATCCCGGTGCCGGCAGGCACGACCGCGCGGTGCTACGGCCTGATCGTCGTGCCCACGAAGGCCCGGCCGTCGAGCAGCGCCTCCAGGTTGGCCAGGTCGCGTCCGTCGGCGACGATGACGATCATGCCGAGCTCCGCCGCGCGCCTCGTCGCCACCGGGTCGAAGGGGGTGTTCGCCCCGGGAAGCCACTCGTCGCCCACGATGCGCCGCAGCTCGTCCCAGCTTACCGTATCCAGCGGTGTCGCGTCGGGGTCGATCTTCGGGTCGGCGGTGTAGATCTGGCGGATATTGCTGAGATTGACGAGCGTGTCCGCGCCGAGCGCTTCGGCGAGGTGGACGGTGACGTTGTCGGTGGAGAAGCCCGGCTTCCAGCCGCCGCCGACGAGCACGCGCCCGGCGATCGAGCGGACGCGCGTCGGGTCGGTGAAGACGGGGTCCTGGCAGAGCGAACCGAAGGCGGTCCGGATGACGTGGGCGTTGAGGCGCGTCGCCGCGATGCCGATCTCGTCGAGCGTGTCTCCATCGGCGTTCGACGCAAGCTCCTTCGCCGAGCGCTGGTAGGTGCGCGCGGTCGACCCGCCGCCGATCACGAGCGCGAGCTTCGCCTCCGGGCGGCGTTCGAGTCGCGCGCGAAGCGACGAGACGAAGCGCTTCACGAACTCGACATCGACCCCGTCCGGGACGACGATCGAGCCACCCACTGAGATAACGGTCGTGCCGGTCATGCAGCCGCGATCGTAACGCGGATCGGCATTCGGGACAAGCGGGTTTTGTATTGAGCGCCTGAGGGGGTATACTTGGGGGTGGAGCGGGTATGAGCACCGACATCACACACCTTCTGGAAGAGTGGCCGTACGACGACGAAAACAACGCTCGCATCATCACCGCCGATGACGGGCGAAGCGTGCTCCAGGTTCGTCAGCCTCTGGGAATCGAGCAGTACGAGCTGGAGGGACGACCCGACGGGCTGAGCCCGGACGGGTTCGACACCTTTGCGGACCTCGTCGACCATGAGCTCGCCGAATACCAGACGGCGCACGGCACCGACGTCGGCTTCGAGATCGGCGAGGACGAGGCGACCGAGCTCCAGAACGAGAGCATCCTCTACTACTACCGCTACCTGCTGCTCTTCCAGCTCAACGATTTCGAACGCGTGATACGCGATACGAGGCACAACCTGCGCGTCTGCGAGCTGCTCGAGAAGTACGCCGAGGACGAGGACGCGGAGGCGGTGCTGCAGTTCAAGCCGTACATCGTGCGTATGAACTCGGTTTCGCGTGCGATGGCTCGCGTCCAGCACCATGAGAACGGCGAGGCACGCGAGATTCTCGAAGAGGCGATCGACGCGATCCAGGAGATGCGCGCCGTGGACACACCAGCGTTCGAGTTCGAGCGCGTGCGTTCGGTGAACTACCTCCGTTCGGCGCTCGAGCAGATCGAGGAGACGGAGGACGACCCCGTCGCCCGGCTTCGCCAGGAGCTCGACACCGCGGTCCAGCAGGAGGACTACGAGCGCGCGGCGCGGCTTCGCGACCACATCCGCGAGCTGTCTTGACAAATCGGGCACCAACACGGAAGATCGACGAAACTATGACTCACCCCGGCCCGCGAGCTCGGCTCGTTTTGTCCCTGTTGTTCGTTATTCTGCTGCTGCCCGTTCCGGCGGCTGCGCAGCAGATCCTCACCGCGCGCGAGTTCTTCGACACGGTCGCGGCGAACTACGCCTCCATAGACGACTACCTCGCGGATCTCGTGTGGCGCGACGAGGAGTCGACGATGCGCGGTGAGCTCACCTATAAGCGGCCGAACATGATCAGGATAGACTTCTCCGAACCCGAAGACCAGGTTCTCGTCACGGATGGAGAGGTGCTTCAGATATACATGCCGGCATACTTCGTCGTGCTCGAACAGGAGCTCCGCGAGTCGGTGGGGTCGGTCCCCGGTGGTGCGGCGACCGAGACGGGGCTCGCGCTCATGCGGCGCAACTACGACATCGCGTATCTGGAGGGGCCGGAACCGGTACCGCTGGAAGAGGAATCGGAGACCTTCGTGACGAAGCTGCGGCTCGACCGGAAGCAGGTCACCGAAGGCTTCCGAGAGCTCGTGCTGAGCATCGACGAGGAAGGGTTCATCAGACGCATCGACGCGACGAAGATAGACTACGAAGAGGTCCGGATGGAGCTTTCGAACATCCGGATGAACCAGCGTGTGTCCGACCGCGTGTTCGAGTACGACGCTGACTCGTCGGCGAGCACGAACGAGAACTTCCTGTACGATCCCGAGGGGTAGATGGAATCGATAGGCGCCCGGTTCAGAGAGACGCGAGAAGCAAAGGGCTACACGCTCGAGCAGGTTGCGCGCGACACTCACATTGCGAGGCGTTTTCTCGAGGCGCTGGAGGACGAAGACTTCTCGGTCTTCCCCGGCGAACCGTACCTGTTCGGTTTCATGCGGACCTACTCGACCTATCTGGGGCTCGACGCGGAGGAGACCGCGAACCTGTACTACAACCTGAAGCTGCAGGAGCAACCGCCCCCCATCGACGAGCTCATATCCAAGGGGCCGTCCGTGCCGGTCGGAAGGATCGTCGCGATCGCGATCGGCGTCGTCGTGCTGGGGGCGGGCGCCTATTTCCTCATCTTTACGGATCTGCTCGCGTGGTTCGGCCGGGCTGTGGCGGAACAACCGCCGTCCGTCGAGACCGAAGAGCCTGAAGAGCCCGAAGGCAGGACGTTCGAGATGCTCGATGAGATCGTGGAGCAGCGTTTCACGCAGGGCGACCGTATCCTCGTTCCGGTCGGCGACGACGAGTACCCGCTCGACCTCGCCCAGGTCGGCAACGGCATCACCCTCGATCTCGCCGGCACCGAACGTCAGATCGGGGTGGGCGAGCAGGCGGTGGTCGACGTGAACGGAGACGATCAGAGCGACCTGCGTATCATCGTGCGCAGCGTAGACACGCTCGACACGCCGCCCACCGCGGTGATGCGGTTCGACCGCGGGGCGGCGGCCGCCGCCGTCGACCGACCGACGATCCAGGAACCGGCCGGGGACGCCGTCGACACTCCGGCGGTCGGGTCGACGCTCGAGCCGACCCGCAGCGAGGGCGCCCGGCTGATCGCCGCCTTCGACGAGCGCGAGGAGTTCGTCGTGGAGGTCCGGTTCGAGGGCTACGCGCTGTTCCGCTACCAGGCCGACGACGAACCCCGGGTCGAGGAGTACTATCAGGCCGGCGACACGATCCGAACGAGCGTGCGCGAGCGCTTCCAGCTCTGGGTATCGAACGCCGCGAGCGCGCGCCTGCGCGTCGCCGGGCAGGACGTCTCGCTCGGCGATCCCGGTGAGGTCACCGCCGGGCTGATCGCGTGGGTGCGGGACCCCGAGTCGGAACGGATTCTGCTTGAGCTCATCCCCGTCTACTGATCCTCGGTCCGGCGACCGCCCCGCCTTCTACGTCGAGAACCTCGGCTGCGCGAAGAACCAGGTCGACGCGGAGGTCATGATCGCCGCGCTCGAGCGCGCCGGCTGGGCTCGAGCGCTCGATCCGGACGACGCGGACACGATTCTCGTCAACACGTGCGGCTTCATCGAGCCGGCCAAGGAGGAGTCGATCACGACCACGCTCGGCTTCATCGACGCCTACCCGAACGCCCGCGTCGTCATGACCGGCTGTCTCTCGCAGCGCTATCCCGAGGAGCTCGCCGCGGAGATCCCCGAGCTCGCCGGCGTCTTCGGCAACCGGGCTCCGGCGCGTGTGCCCGAGTTCCTCGCCGATCTCGACGACGGCGGCGAACGCGTCCGCATCCCTTCCGACGGGCTCGGCGCGCACGAACGAACGCACTTGCTCTCGTTCCCGGGCTCTGCTTTCGTCAAGGTCGCCGAAGGCTGCGACAACCGGTGCAGCTTCTGTGCGATCCCGCTCATCCGGGGCCCGCATCGCAGCAAGCCGCCCGAAGCGATCCTCGCGGAGGTGCGGGCGCTGCTCGAGCGCGGAGTCGTGGAGATCAACCTCGTCGCGCAGGATCTCGCCTCCTACGGGCGGGACCTTCCGGGGGCGACGCCCGAGGAGCTGTTGCGTCGGATCTCTGCGCTCGCCGGCGAGTTCTGGGTGCGCCTGCTCTACGTCTACCCGGAGCGCTTCCCCGAGACCTTCTTCCCCATCCTCCGCGACGACGCACGGTTGCTGCCGTACTTCGACATCCCCTTCCAGCACGCCTCCACGAAGGTGCTGCGCGGCATGGGCCGCCCCGGCACCGCCCGGCGCTACCTGTCGCTCGTCCGTCGCATTCGCCGCGAGCTGCCCGACGCGGTCATCCGCTCGACGCTGCTGGTGGGCTTCTTCGGCGAGACCGAGGAGGCGTTCGAGGAGCTCCTCGCCTTCCAGCAGGAGGCCGATCTCGACTGGCTCGGCGTCTTCCCGTACTCGCCGGAGGAGGGTACCCCGGCGATGCGCGGCAATCCGCGCCGCGATGTGAGCGCGAAGGTCGCCGAGCGTCGCGCGCGCGTCGTGGAGGAGCGCCAGCGCGAGATCACCGAGCGGCGCATGGACCGCTTCGTGGGCCGTGACCTCGACGTGCTCGTCGAGGAGCTCGTCCCCGAAGAGCCGCTCGCGATCGGGCGCTGCTACGCGCAGGCGCCGGAGGTGGACGGGGCGGTCGTCGTGCACGTCCCGCAGGAGGAGCTCGGGGCCGATGGCGGAGCACCCGGCGTCCACGCCACCCCCGGGCAGACCGGCGCCGGAACGGGTGAACCGGCGCCCGCCGGTCGCCCCACCCCCGAGCGGCGCGTGGTCCCCGGCCGCTTCGTGCGCTGCCGCATCGTCAGGCGTAACGGTCTGGACGTGGAAGCGGTCCCCCGGTAGGATTTGGCGGTGGCTGCCTTCCCCGAGCTCGAGACCCTCAACCCGGCGCAGCGCGAGGCGGTGCTGCACACCGGCGGCCCGCTGCTGATCCTCGCCGGGGCGGGCTCCGGCAAGACGCGCGTCATCACCGTCAAGATCGCCTGGCTCATCCGCGAGCTCGGCGTCTCGCCGTTCTCGATCCTCGCGGTGACCTTCACGAACAAGGCCGCCGGCGAGATGCGCGAGCGCGCCGCGGCGATGGAGCCATCGGCATCCGAGACGATGATCCGCACTTTCCACAGCTTCGGCGCGTGGCTGCTGCGCCGCAACGCCGCCGCCGCCGGGCTCGCGCGCGGCTACTCCATCTACGACGACGACGACGCGGTCTCGCTGCTGCGCACGATCTACCCCGACGAGCACCGCGGCACGC
Source organism: uncultured Spirochaetaceae bacterium (assembly GCA_964625715.1). Classification (GTDB taxonomy): domain Bacteria; phylum Spirochaetota; class Spirochaetia; order DSM-27196; family SLST01; genus SLST01. Next base: position 5,279 of record CAZVEF010000162.1, read on the forward strand.
TCGCCGGCTACGCGAGGCTCATCAGCCGCGCGAAGGACTACACGCTGCGGCCCGAGGACGACCTGAGCGACGTCAGCCCCGACCCGGAGTTCGCCGAGATCTACCGGGCCTACCAACGGCGGCTCGACGAGATCGGCAACGTCGACTTCGGCGACCTCATCCTCAAGCCGGTCGAGCTGCTGCGCTCCGACGAGGCGATCCGTACGCGCATGCGCCAGCGCTTCCGCTACATCCTCGTCGACGAGTACCAGGACTCCAACGTCGCGCAGTACGAGC
>CAZVEF010000163.1:0-5517 GCA_964625715.1 uncultured Spirochaetaceae bacterium
CGCGCCGCGCCGCCGGCCTCGACGAAGGGGGAGCGGTGATGGGGCTCGGCTTCACCTTCTCCGAGCATCTGGTCCAGAACGAAGACGGTCGGATCCTCAATCCGAGCTCGCTCGACTACCGGATCCCGGCGATCGACGACGTGCCGGCGGAGATGCACAGCGGGTTCCTCGAGAACGGGGATGGGCCCGGGCCGTTCGGAGAGAAGGGCATGGGCGAGGGCGGTATCCTCGCGATCGCGCCGGCGGCGGCGGCGGCGATCGAGCGGGCGGTTGGCGTCCGGCTGCGCGAGATCCCCTTCACCGCCGAGCGGGTATGGGAGGCGCTGCACGATGCGGCCGCCGGGACGAACTGAACGACGAGACTACGACGAAGAGGAGAGAACGATGAAGATTGCGGTGTTCACGGTATCAACGCCCGAATTCGGGATCGACGAGACGATCGACCTGGTGAAACGGCTCGGCTACGATGGAATCGAGTGGCGGGTCAGCAGCCCCGCGCCGGCCGAGAAGCCCGAGACGTACACCTTCGAGGGGCGGTACTGGAGCTACAACCTGAGCACGATCGACGTGGCGAAGGTCGAGGAGGAACTGCCGAAGGCGGCCGAGAAGACGCGCGCGGCGGGGCTCGAGGTGCCGGCGGCGACGACGTACCTCCGCATGTCGCAGGCGCCGCTCGACGATATCCGTCGGGCGCTTCGCGCCGCGAAGGCGTCCGGAATTCCGTTCATGCGAACGCCGGCGCCCGGCTACGACCGGACGAGCCACTACGACGAGCTCTTCGCGGCGACGCGGAAGGCGATCGAGGAGACGATCCCGCTCGCGAAGGAGGCGGGGGTCCGGCTCTGCTTCGAGATGCACATGAACACGATCATCCCGAGCGCGAGCGCCGCGCGGCGCCTTCTCGACGGGCTTCCGACCGACCAGGTGGGCGTCATCTACGACCCGGGAAACCTCGTGATCGAAGGATTCGAGGACTACCGTATGGGCCTCGAGATCCTCGGCGACTACCTCGCCTACGTTCACGTGAAGAACACGTTGTGGGCGCACCACGCCGACGCCGACGGCCACCCGTGGAAGTGGGAGTGGGCGACCGTCGAGAAGGGCATGGCGAACTTCGCCGACGTGATCGCGTCGCTTCGGGCGATCGGCTACGACGGATGGCTCTCGATCGAGGACTTCTCGAACGAGCAGCCGACCGAGGAGAAGCTCGCCGGCCTGATCTCGTACCTGCGCGGGCTTCTCGGGTGAGGGGAGGAGAGGCATGAAAGTCGACGCGATCAGAATTCCGGAGAAGGGACGCGTCGCGCTCGAGCGGGTCGACCAGGGCGCGCCGGAGGCGGGCCAGCTCACGGTGCGCCTCGCGATGAGTGCGGTGAGCCCGGGTACCGAGCGGGCGATCGTCCTCGCGCTCGAGAACACGGGGACGATGGGCAAGGGCGGGCTCGGCTACGCGGCGGTCGGGACGGTCGAGGCGGTCGGTGAGGGGGTCGATGCAGACCGATTTGCACCCGGAACCCGGGTGGCGTGCTTCACCCTCGCTCACCGGCAGGTCGGTACCGTCGCCGCCGCCTACTCGATCCCCGCCCCCGCGGAGGTCGACGACCGGCACGCGGCGCTCACCGCGATCGGCCAGATCGCGCTCCAGGCGGTGCGCAAGGCGCGGATCGAGCTCGGCGAGGCGGTGGCGGTTTTCGGCCTCGGGCCGATCGGGCTCACGGCCCTCTCGTACGCCCGGCTCGCAGGGGCGTGCCCGGTGATCGGGATCGACCGGGCGGCGAACCGGCTCGAGCTCGCGAAGCGCATGGGCGCGGACGCGGTCGTGAACACCTCCGATGAAGGCTGGCAGGAGCGCCTCGTCGCCGAGAGCGGGGGCGACGGACCGGCGGTCGTGATCGAGTCGACCGGCTTCCCGGAGCCGGTCTCGCTCTCGTTCGCGATCGCGGCGAAGTTCGGACGCGTCGTCCTGCTCGGCAGCACGCGCGCGCAGGCGAGCTTCAACCCCTACCAGGAGATCCACCGGCCGGGGCTGACGGTGATCGGCGCGCACGTGATGTCGGTACCGATGGTCGAGTCGCGACCGGGGTACTGGACCTGGCAGGACGACGCATCGGCCTATCTCCGGCTGGTCGCGACCGGCCGCCTCGACCTGAGCCCGATGATGGAGAAGCCGGTGCCGTACAGCCGGTACGAATCGGTCTATTCGCGGATCATCGACTGGGATCCGACGATCATGGTGCCGTTTCTCGACTGGAACGCGGGCTGAAACCGACCGCCGCCGGCGCAATCGGTCGGCGGGCGAGAGAAGGTCGGCCATTTCTCGACGCCCGGGTTTCGCCAATCTCCCCGACAGAGTATTCGTCTTTGCCACAACCGCATCGCAGTGCTACGCGTGCAGCAGGATAAGTCTCCTGTTCGGCGCGCTATGGACGGCTGCGGCACTTCCGTGGGATACAGGCAGCACCGACGCTTGCGTTGTTTCACCAACGCGGCGCCTTTTTCCTTGATCGGCGAGGGAGGAAAACCTCCTGGTCAGCCCACGGTATCAATCATCGGCAGGTTTCTGATCTCACGGAAAGTCTCGCTGGCGGGGAAGACTCTTCGGGCGCATTGCGAAGCTCAAGGAGCAGGGCAAGGTCCGGCACATCGGCATCTCGATCGGCGCGAACACGAACGACTACCACACCGCCAAGGCGTCGGGCGTAAGCGCTCGCCTGGTGGCTGAAGCACCCTGCGGTGACGACGGTCATCCCGGGCTGCAAGAACGTCGACCAGGTGCGCAGCAACGCGCGCGCCGCCGGCCTTTCGGACCTCGTCCGCGACGACCACCCGCAGGCGACGACGGCGTAGCGGTGTTCGCTGTGCCGACGCCCGGCGCCTTACGTGACGAGCACGACCTTCCCCAGGTTCCGGCGCTCTTCGAGCAGCCGATGCGCTTCGGCGGGCTCGTCGAACGGCACCTCGGCGGCGATGACCGGGGCGATCCTACCGTCGCGCCACGCCTCGAGGATCGTCGTTCCCACGTCGCGCAGCCGGTCGATCTCGCTCCACAGGTGTCCCAGATTGAGGCCGGCGACGGCGTGATTGTTGTTCAGGAGCGACAGGAAATGCGGCCGCGGCATGGACAGGAACGATCGTAGGGTCCGCAGGAGCGAGCGCTTGCCGTTTCGAACCGGCTCGCTGAACCCGAACGCCACGAGTCGCCCCAGCGGAGCGAGCACGCGGAGGTCGCGCGCGAGGTTCTTTCCGCCGATCGGGTCGATCACGACGTGCACGCCACCGCCCGAGGTCGCCTTGACGATCTGTTCTTCCCAGTCGACGGTCCGGTAGTCGATGAGCTTGTCCGCGCCCAGCCCGCGCAGCCGCTCGTGCTTCCAGGAGGATGCGGTTGCGTACACCGTCGCCCCGACGGCACGCGCGAGCTGGATCGCCGCGATGCCTACGCCGCCGCCGGCGTTGTGGATGAGGATCCGTTCACCGCGCTGGAGGTTCCCGAACCGCGCGACCGCGAGGTAGGCGGTGAAGTAGTTCACCGGGATCGCCGCGGCGGTGGTGAACTCCATCTGTGCCGGCATGCGGAAGACGTGATTGCGCGGGACGCTGACCTTCGTTGCATAGCCGCCGAACCGGGTGAGCGCCGCCACCCTGTCGCCGACCTCGAAGTGTTCGTCGGCGCCCGAGGCGGCCGCGGAGTCGGCGGTCGTTTGAGCGCCGGTGGTGCCGGGGCCGGCGGCGTCGGGCGGCGGCTCGGGACCGATCGCCTCCACGACGCCGGCCACTTCGTAGCCGACGACGCAGGGAATGGGAGGTGCGTCGGGATACATGCCCATCCGCGCGAGGATGTCGGCGAAGTTGACCCCGGATGCCCGCACGTCGATAACGATCTCGCCCGGGCCCGGCGTGGGGTCGGGGGCCTCGCGTACATCGAGTGCCTCGTATCCGCCCTTCTCTGCTATCCAGATCTGTCTCATGCGTCCAGGATACGCTATAGTGCGAGGTTATTGCCATGAACGCGATCGCTCGCCATCCACTCGTCGCATCACTGGTCCGAGCCACGGGCAACCCCCGCGCCGGCATGTATACCGAGCCGCTGTGGGGCATCCCCTTCAACCTCTACGCGCCGTTCGCCTCGGTGTACATGCTCGCGCTCGGCGTGACCGAGCAGACCATCGGCCTGATCGCGACGATCGGGCTCGTGCTGCAGATGATCACTTCCATCCTCGGCGGGCCCATTACCGACAAGATGGGCCGCAAGCGTGCGACCTTCATCTTCGACACGATCTCGTGGAGCATTCCCACGCTGCTCTGGGCGCTCGCGCAGAACGCAACGTGGTTCTACCTCGCGGCGATCGTGAACTCGATGCTGCGCATCACGATGACGTCGTGGACGTGCCTGTTCATCGAGGACGCGCCGGCGGGCAAGGTCGTACACTTCTGGACGTGGGTGCATATCGCCGGGATCGTAGCCGGCTTCGTCACGCCGCTCGCGGGCCTGCTCATCGAGCAGTTCGAACTCATCCCCACGATGCGCGCGATCTATCTGTTCGCCTTCGTCTCCATGACGGCGAAGTTCGTCATCCTCAACGCGATCGCAAGGGAGACGAAGCAGGGCGAGGTTCGCCTGCGCGAAACGCGCGATACCTCACTGGCCGCGCTCGTGGTCGAGTCGGTGCGCGACATCCCGCGCATCTTCCGATCGCCCGGGACGCTGCTCGCGGTTGCGCTGCTCGCGATGCACGCGATCTACGTGACCATCCGCGGAACCTTCTTCTCCGTCCTGCTCGCCGAGGGCCTCGCGATGACGCCGCGCGAGATCGGCTTCTTCCCCGCCCTGCGCTCGGTGATCATCCTCCTCGTCTTCTTCGCCGTCATTCCCCGACTGCGGCAGGAGCGCCACGTGGGTTATCTCGCGGCGGGAATCCTTTCGACGATCGCCTCGCTCGTCATGCTCGTGCTCGCGCCGGTCCGCGGGATCTTCGTGGTGTCGGTGTCGACGGTCGTGGAGGCGTTCGGAGCCGCGTTGCTCGCGCCGTACATCGAGGGATTCGTGACCGCGATCGTCGACCCGCATCATCGGGCGCGGATCCTCGCCGTCGCGAACACCGTCGTACTCGCCGTCGCTTCGCCGTTCGGGTGGATCGCCGGCGTGCTCAGCGCGCAGGCAAAGGGATTGCCCTTCGTACTCGCCGGGGCGGCGATGGCGGTGACGCTCGTCGTGCTGCTCGTGGCGAACCCGGAGCGGGGCGAGCGGGGCTGATCCTCGCCGACGCCCGAGCCTCCGGCGCGCAGGCTCTCGGTGCCGACATCGATTCCCATCGCGTATCTCGACATACGCTCTGCGCTCCACTACGATGGCATCGATTTGCGATAGCACGCGGCTCACGACGGCGCAACCGCGCGGCCGGTGACGCGGCGATTCGGTACGAGGAGCATCGATGGACAACTACACCTTTCGCGACGGTCGCCTCGAGCACAGCGCGTTCGACTGCGTCTGCGGTCGGCGCCACGAGCTGCCCATAG
>CAZVEF010000164.1:0-5513 GCA_964625715.1 uncultured Spirochaetaceae bacterium
CTCGTGAGACAGCCCCTTCGGGTGTGCAGATTCGTGATGTCGGGCGGGCGGTCAGCCGGGCGGAAGGTCCTCCGGCGCCGACCACTGCTCGCGCTCGGCGAGCTCGGTGAAACGGCTGCGGATGCGCTCGTAGGCGATGTCCAGGCCGAGCCACCGCGAGAGCGCGACGTAGAGGTCGGCGGTGCAGTCGAGCAGACGGTCGTTGTTCGACTCGAGGACCGATCGGGTCATCTGGACAGTCGTGCGGTCGTAGGTGCCGTCGCGGTGCGCGCGTTCGAGCTCCGGCGCGACGACGTTGTCGACAATGCGGTGGACCCGCAGGAGGGCTCGCACCGCGTCGTAGCCGCCGTCCACGTATCCGGGATCGATTCCCGACGGAACGTCCTGGTCCAGGAACGATCGAATCAGCTTGACCGACGCCTTCGCGTCCTCGTGCTGGTCGAGCTGCCGCGTTACGAAGCCGTTCCTCGTGTACCAGTCGATGAGCGCGGTCGTCTCGTCGCGGGCCTTCGTGAGTTCGTCGTGAGGTGTCATGGAGGTCCTTTCGTGGGTACGGCGAGAAGCCGATTGGATCAGCCGGCGGGCACCCGACGCACCGGCGTCGGCGTCACTTCTGGTCGAGGTACCTGTCTACCGCCGCGTCGTCGATGAAGCCCAACTCGATCGCGATCTCGCCAAAGAGCCGATCGGACTCCTTCGCTTGTCGTGCGATCACGTCCTCGCGCTGCTCGGCGGTCATCGCGCCAATCTTCACCAGGAACTCGCCGATCCGTTCGTGAGAGGTCTCTCCGCTCATCGTTATCCTCCGTTCCTTGTCAAACGAGATCATCTACATCCGACCGCTCACGGTAACCGTGCCTGCGAGCACGAGCAAACGATCGAGGGGGTCGGGGTTCGCGGCCGCGTAGCCGCGGTCGGGGTCACCCCAGATCCAGGCGCCGGTGAGGTCAACGGCGAGGTGGGAGCCGGGGCGCCAGGTGAGCACGGGCGCGACCACGCCCGACTCCAGACTCGGATTGTAACGAACCCCGGCTCTCAGGCGAAGCAGGGATCCGCCGAAGTCGGTGTCGAGGTTCAGCGCCACGTTGTGACCCCAGAACAGCGGAAACCGGCTGCCTATGACCGTGGCCGCGCCTTCTTCGCCGTTGTAGAAGTACTCGAGGTTGAGGTCGGCGCTGCCGCCGAAAAGGCTGAGAACACCGCCCAGGCTCGCTCCGAAGTCCGGGTTGTTTGCAGGCACGTTGAGTATTGGCCCGGTGTCGTCCGCGCGCAGTCGGTCGTCGGAAACGCTTCCTTCGGCGTAGAGCTCGATCCAATCGGTGAGCGTCGTGGCGGCGGCGACGAACGCCCGCCCGGGCATGCCGCGCTGGTAGTACACGCCGGTGTCGAGGTCGAAGCTCTCGAGCGCGAGGTTGTACGCGACGCCCGCGCCCATGTACTCCACGCCGGGCGTGGACGGCTCGGGCTGATACTCGGCCCGGTTCTGCAGCAGCAGGTCCACGCCACCAACGCCGATCGGGATGCGCGTGCGGACGACCATCGCGCCGGTAGTCGCCGGCGCGCTGAGCGGGTTCGCGGCGCGGCGGCCGGGCAGGTTCGTGTGCGGGTAGGTGGGCGAACGGCCCCAGACGACGTTGGTCAGACCCGCGGTCACGAAGGCGACGTCGGCCACCGTGTAGTCGATCACGAGCTCGTCCACCGCGAGCTCGTACGCCGGCCAGGTGACGCGCATGCTCTGCGACAGACTCAGAATGGACGAGAAGGTGACCGACAGATCGAGCCCGGAGGCGAGCCCGATGAGCGGAAGCTGGTCGTACCCGCCGGGGCCGTCGTGGTCTGCCGTCCAGCCGCCGCTGTACCCGACGGCGACGCGCACGTCGGCGCGCACGCCGAGCGGATCCGACTCGAGGAGCTCGTCCAGCACCGTCCCGGACGGAGTGGGTTCGTCGCCCTCGCCGGGCTCGTCGCCGGCGTCGTCGCTGCCGTCGGCGGAGTCCGAGGAATCCTCGCCGGACTCAGCCGGCGCGTCGAAGAGGCCGTCCACGCCGGCAGGGTCGTCGCCGCGGGCGTCCTCCTGCGCCGCGATCCGCGGGCCGGGCACGATCACGAGCGCGATCGCGAGCGCCGTCACCAACAGGACACACCTCATCGGCTCATCCTCTCCAGGAACGCGCGCGTAAACACGCTGTCGGCGACCGGGTCGAAGCTGGGGCGCGAGACGGTGACGATCGTGCGTTCGTTGCGGAACTCGCCGTCAACCTCTGCGCCTTCGAGCATGTCGATCATGTACACCTGCTCGGGAATCGCCTTGTCGTTGACCGTCCGGTACGAGGGAACCGCCGTAACGCGGAGCAACCGGCGCGAGAGGCTGTAGTCCTCGGTCTTGAGGATGCGCCCGTCGTCGGTGATCCAGACCTTCATGTACGGATAGGTTACCCCGTCCAGGTCGGACTCGAGCTCGTAGAGGTAGGCGTCGAAGCGGCCGAGCGTCGTGGGCGTGACCGAGAGGATGTCGTAATCCTCCGCGAGGGTAGAGCGGGTGAAGTCGGAGTTGCGGGCGTTCGAGTTCTGAAAGCGCTCACGGGAACTGGTTCGGCTGAAGCGACCGCTTGCCGCGTCGTAGAGCCAGAGGGTATCGCCCTGCTTGATGTACCCCTGCCCTCGGTCCACCGGAGGTTCGAGGATGATGATCGTGTAGATGTCCTCGCGGTCGCGCCGGAACACCGCGGCGACGGTCGTGGTGCTCCCCTCGCCAGGAGTCTCCTGCACGATCGTGTACTCGGCGGAGAAGTCGGTCTCCAGGTAGCTCCAGTTCGCATCCGCACGACGCAGCCGATCGAGCGCCTCCGACGACGACTGCGCCGGAAGCGGCGCGGTGAGTATGAGGACGATCGCTATGGCGAGTGCGGATGCGGCGGCGGGCCGGTGTATCATGTTGTTTGTCCTTTCAGGAGAGCAGGGATAGATCTGCGCAGATGGACCGCGGACATGATCGCGACGAGCACGAGCACGACCCCGACGACGACGGCGACGTTGAACGCGACGGTCGCGAGCTCGTAGTGTGCGGTCAGCCTGCCGCCGGAGAAGAAGATCTCGAAGCCGGGGATCCAGTCGAAGCCGGCCAGGCCGAGGAGTCTCGTCACCCCCAGCGCGAGGAGGAATCCTGCTCCCACGCCGACGGCGAGCGCGAGCGCGGCTTCGCCCACGAGGAGCCCCAGCAGCACGGGCCGGGTGTATCCGATCGCGCACATCGTACCCAGCTCGCGGGTCCGATCGTGGAGCAGAATGCGAAAGCTCACCGCGACGGCGGCGAGGACGACCAGATTGATCGCCGCGAGCAGGACGTAGGAGCTCGCCTCCATCGCGTCGAGCAGGTTGGTCACCTCGCCTACGTAGACCGGCAGCGCGAAGGTGAAATAGCGCACGCCCTCCCACGAGGAGCGGAACTCAGCGGTCATGTCCGAGCGCGAGTCGATGGGGTCCCCGGTGGGAAGGCGGGACGCGAGGGCGTCGTAGAGCCGATCGGCCCACAACGGCGCGTCGGCCAGGTCGGGCAGGATGATACCCAGGACGGAGTACTCCGCAGGGTCGAGCGCGAGCAGCGACGCGAGCGTCTCCCTGTCCACGTAGGCGCGCGCGTAGCCGTAGAGGTCGGCGTCGGCGGTGATCGCCCGAACGACGAGCGTGCGGGTGTCGATCTGCCCGTCACGGTTCTCCGCGCGTACGACGACCCGATCGCCGACCGCAACGCTCAGCCGGTCGGCCGTAGGCTGCGAGAGGACGATCGTGTTCGACGTCCAGTCGCGGCCGTACTCGCCCGAAACGTAGTCGAAGCTGCGAAAGAGGTCGGCCTCTGCGGCGAAGTCGACCCCGAAGAGGTCCTTGAGCCGCACGCCGTCGCCCTGGAAGAAGACGGTCGCCCCGTCGAACTCGTGGACACGGCGGATGGTCCGTTCCGCCGGAACGCCCGCGTCGCGGATCGCAGCGGACACGGCCTCAGGGTCGTCGACCACCATCATGGACCCGGCGCCCTTGTCGCGTCCCATAACGAAGAGATGTCCTGCGTAGTGACGAAGCGCAGACGTCGTCACGCCCCGTCGCATGCCGTCGGACACCGACGAAGCGACGGTGATGAACGCGAAGCCCAGCGCGACGACGGCGACGACGAAGGCGTAGCGCGTCGCGTGCACGCGCAGCGACCGCAGGATGAAGCGCAGCGGACGCTCCATCACGCCCCCCGGATCGCGGTGACGATGGGCAGCCGCAAGCCTCGCCACACGGGAAGGAACGCTGCGGCCGCTACGAGAACCATCACGAGCGGCAGCGAGACAACCACGGTCGTGGCGTGAAGCGGAAAGGCGAGCGCCTCGCCCCCGAACACCGCCTGCAGCAGCGGGTTGCCAACGTCCACCGCCGCGCGCGACACGCCGGCAACCGCGGTTGCCGCGAGGAGAAGCCCGGCGAGCCACCCGAAGGCAGCGACGATCGCGTGCTCTACGAGGAACAGGAGGGTAACGGTGCCGTTTCCGCTTCCCAGCGCCCGCAGCGTCCCGATCTCACGCGTGCGCCGGTAGGTGGAGGCCACGACGATGTTCGCCGAGGCGAAGCCCACCGCGAGCAGAAGCAGCGCGAAGCCGGCGTTGAACAGCACGAGGAGCAGCCGGGCCACGAGCGCCGCCTGGCCCGCGGCCTCGCGCCAGGAGAGCGTTTGAGCGCCGGACTCGGCAACGGCGTCTCGTACCGCCTGCGACAGCTCGCCGCGCACGAGGAGGAGGTGCGAGGCGCCGCCGCCGACCTCTGCCCCACCCGAGTCGGGGGCGTTGACCCGGGCGAGGACGTCGTCCACGGTGATTCCGTCGCCATCGCCGTCGGTGCTTTCGGTCGAATCGGCCTGCGCTTCTCCCGGCGCGGACGACGAGGAGAAGAGCTCGTCCACGTCCGCCGCGCCGCGCGGCCCGGCCGTGTCGCTATCGCCCGTTCGGGTTCGGGGGGCGATCTCGGCGAGCTCCCTGGCGGTGGCGGCGTCAACGATCGCGAGCTGCTCCACGGCGGCGAGCGAGCGCGGGTAGCGGACGACGCCCACGAGCGGCACCGAGGCTACCCTGAAGCGCGTGCCTCGTGCGGCGGTGAGCACGATCTCCTCGCCCACCTGAACGTTGGAGTCCGCGCCGCGGTTCAATCCGCGCACGAACTGCTCGGTCAGCATGATGCCGCGCTCGCCCGCGGCGAGCCGCGAACCGCGCACGACCGGAAGCGCGTCCACCACGGTGAAGTAGGTCGATGGGTCGACGCCGAAGATGGGGACGGTCGACCTCGTGCCGCCCGCGTCAACGACCGCGCCGCCTATCACGAGCGGCGTGACCGCGTCGATCCCCTCCACCATTGAGAGCCGGTCGGCGAGCTCGTCGGCGCGGCCGAGCCGCGGGACCGGCATGTACTCGCCGATCGCGGGGGTCGCCGGGCCGAAGACGCTGAGGGGAACGTCGGTCCGCGCGCTGATCGCAAAATCCCCG
>CAZVEF010000165.1:0-1215 GCA_964625715.1 uncultured Spirochaetaceae bacterium
CGGCCGGCGGTGATGTTGCGCAGGTCGCCGGTGTGGCAGTACGTCGTCGAGCCCGGCAGCGGCTGACGCGTGTAGGTCACCCGTCCGTCGGTCATGTTCACGTCCTTGCCGAAGTAGCCGTAGAGGATCCAGTCGTGGTGCTCTCCGTCGCCGCCGAGGAGGTGGAGGAGCGACCGCCCGTGCGTTCCGTGCGCCGGGCTCGCGTCGTGGAGGTCGAGGATCGTCGGTGCGAGATCGATCGTCGTCGTGAGCGCCGATCGGCGGCCCGGCTTCACGTGCGGCGCCCAGACGAACATCGGTATGTGCGCGAGCTCGGCATAGTCGAACATGTAGTTCTTCGCCCAGTAGCCGTGCTCGCCGAGCAGGTGGCCGTGGTCGGTCGTGAGGATGATCGTCGTGTCCTTCCACATGTCGAGCGCATCGATCCGGTCCAGCAGCTTCCCGAGCCAGACGTCCGCCATCGTGAGCGTCGCCGCGTAGCGACGGCGGATGTGCGCGACCGCCTCGCCGTCGTCGAGCTCCGGGTCGAGCCGATCGTAGGCGGGCCAGTTGTAGAGGTAGCGATCCCAGTCGTCTCCGTAGAGATCGCGATACTTCTGCGGCGAGTCGAACGGCTCGTGCGGGTCGAAGACCTCCAGATGGAGGTGCCAGTTGTCCGCATCCTTGTTGAGCTCGACGAAGTCGATCGCGCCGGCGAAGCAGCGCGGGGTCGGGTACGAGAGATCGTCCTCAGGGTCGATCATCGCCCGATTCCGCCAGTACGCGCCCCGTCCCACGCCCTTGCCGCGCGTGCCCTCCGGCGCGCCGGGCGCATCGACGTACGGCTTCCACTTGTCGCCCTCCTGCCCGCGCTCGAACTCCCACGAGTCGAAGAGGTCGTGGTATCCGTCGCCGCCGCGGTGGAAGTAGTGGTAGTGGTCGGTGACCATGTGCGAGTAGATCTCCGACTGCTCGCGGAGCATCGTCGGAACGCAGCGGTCCCACGCCTCGATCGGCCCCCACGGCGTCTCGAGGAAGTTCGTCCGTCCGGTCATGATCTCCCGCCGCGCCGGCATGCAGGGCAGGCTGCCCGACCAGTGATTGTCGAAGACGACGCCCTTTGCCGCGAAGCGGTCGAGGTTCGGCGTGCGGATCCGCGAGTCGCCGTACGAGCTGAGGTAGTGCCTGTTGAGCGAGTCCATGAGAATGAGGATCGTGCGCATGCGGGCATTGTAC
>CAZVEF010000165.1:1315-3145 GCA_964625715.1 uncultured Spirochaetaceae bacterium
GCGGGCCGCGAGACACCGAAACCCGGTCGTTGACCGAGGGCCCGCCCGTACCTACACTCGTCGCATGGCGATCGGAATCACGGCCCTTGCCTCCTGCGTCCCCGAGCGCGTCGTGACGAACGACGAGCTCTCGAAGACGGTCGACACCTCCGACGAGTGGATCGTCTCGCACACCGGGATCCGCGAGCGGCACCTCGCCGAGCCGGGAATCGCGGCGTCCGACCTCGCGCTCGAGGCCGCGAAGCGCGTGCTCGAACGAGCGGGGAGAGAGGCCGATGAGATCGATCTGGTCCTCGTCGCGACCTCGACACCCGACTACAACCCCTTCCCCTCGACCGCCTGCGTCGTGCAGGAGCGGCTCGGGTGCGCGAGCGCCGGCGCCCTCGACCTTCAGGCCGGGTGCACGGGCTTCGCCTACGGGCTCGAGGCGGCGCGCGGCTTCGTCGCTGTCGGCAGCGTGAAGCGGGTGCTCGTCATCGGGAGCGAGGTCCTCTCGGCGATAACGAACTGGAGCGACCGCAACACGTGCGTCCTCTTCGGAGACGGGGCGGGCGCCGCGATCGTCGAGGCTGTTGCCGACGACGGGCCGGGCATCATCGTCGACTCGTGGCTGCGATCCGACGGGGCTGGCGAGACGGCGCTCATGCGGCGGATAGGCGGCTCGCGCGTGCCGTTCGACCCCGGCGCCCACGGCCCGGAGGAGTTCTTCCTGACGATGGACGGCAAGCGCGTCTATCTCTTCGCGGTCGACGCGATCGTGAAGACGATCCGCGCGCTCTGCGAGCGCGCCGATGTGGAACCGGAGGCGCTCGACTGGATCGTGCCGCACCAGGCGAACGCCCGGATCATCGACGCGGCGGCGAAGCGACTCGGGCTTCCCGCCGAGCGCTTCTTCATGAACCTCGACCGCTACGCGAACACCTCGGCCGCCTCGATCCCCATCGCGATGGACGAGATGATCGCTACAGGGCTGCTCGAGCCGGGGCAGCGCGTGCTCACCGTCGGCTTCGGCGCGGGGCTCACGTACGGCGGAAACCTGCTCCGCTGGTAGGGACCGCGCGCCGATCCGATACCGCGCGATCGGTGCGCGAGTAACGCAGCGTGCGCGTCGCGTTCAGCACCGCGAGCAGCGAGGTCCCCATGTCCGCGATAACGGCTTCCCACATCGTCGCGATGCCGAAGGCGCCCATCGTCAGGAAGACGGCCTTCACCACGAGCGCGAGCGCGATGTTCTGAATCACCACCGAGCGGGTGTGGCGCGCGACGGCGACCGCGTCGCCGGCGCCGGTCATCCGGTCGTCCATGAGGACGATGTCCGCCGCCTCGATTGCCGCGTCCGACCCGAGCGCGCCCATCGCGATGCCGATGTCCGATCGCATGAGCACCGGCGCGTCGTTGATCCCGTCGCCCACGAAGGCGAGACGCTTGCCCTCCGGGAGGGAGTGGGCCATCTCTTCGACCCGCGCGACCTTCTCCTCGGGAAGGAGCTCGGCGTAGTAGTCGTCGATGCCGCATTTCTCTGCGATGCTCTTCGCGATCGTCTCGTTGTCGCCGGTGAGCATGACGACCCGCTCGACGCCGAGCGCCTTCATCTCCGCCACCGCCTCCGCCGCGTCGGGCTTGAGCTCGTCGGCGATCACTATGTAGCCGGCGTAGGTGTCGTCCACCGCCACGTAAACGACCGTGCCCTCGGCCCCGCAGTCGGTGTGCTCGATGCCCTCTCGGTGGAGGAGCCGATCGCTTCCGGCGAGGATCGTGCGCCCACCCGCGCGGGAGACGATGCCGAACCCCTTCTCCTCGCGGACTTCGGTCACCGAGTCGGCGTCGACC
>CAZVEF010000165.1:3245-5439 GCA_964625715.1 uncultured Spirochaetaceae bacterium
GACGATGCCGAACCCCTTCTCCTCGCGGACTTCGGTCACCGAGTCGGCGTCGACCTCCCCGCCGTACGCCGCGCGGATCGAACGCGCGATCGGGTGGGTCGAGTGCGACTCGGCGAGCGCGGCGAGCCGGAGGATCTCGCGCTCGCCGAAGCCGTTACGCGAAACCGTGCGGACCACGTTGAAGGTGCCGCGCGTGAGCGTGCCCGTCTTGTCGACGACGACCGTGTGGAGGCTGGTGAGCGCGTCGAGGTAGTTCGCGCCCTTCACGAGGATGCCGTTGCGCGAGGCGCCGCCGATCCCGCCGAAGTAGCCGAGCGGGATGCTGACGACGAGCGCGCAGGGACAGGAGATGACGAGCATCACCAGGGCTCGGTAGACCCACTCGCCGAGCGTTGCGCCCGGAACGAGAAGCGGTGGGATGAAGGCGATCGCAGCGGCGATCCCGACGACGATGGGCGTGTAGACCGCCGCGAGCCTGGAGATGAGCTTCTCCGTCGGCGCTTTCCGCGCCGCGGCGTCCTCGACGAGCTCGAGGATCCGGGAAACCGACGACTCGCCGAACGGTTTCGTGACGCGCACCCGGATCGTGCCGGAGCCGTTGACGAAGCCGGCGAGGACGATGTCGCTGTCGCTGACCGACCGGGGGACCGATTCGCCGGTCAGTGCCGACGTATCCACCGCCGACTCTCCACGGATGACCTCGCCGTCGAGCGGCACGCGTTCGCCCGGCCTCACCTCGATCGTCGCGCCCACCACCACGCGTTCAGGCTTCACCTCGCTGGTCGTTCCTTCCGCGACGAGGCGCGCAGAGTCGGGTCGCAGGTCCAGCAGCGATGAGATGGAGCGCCGCGACCTGCCGACCGCCCGATCCTGGACGTACTCGCCGACCGAGTAGAAGAGCATGACCGCCACCGCCTCGGTGAGCTCATGGATCGCGATCGCGCCGAGCGTCGCGACGGTCATCAGGAACATCTCGTCGAAGACCCGCCCGCGCACGATGTTGCGCACCGCGGCTGCGACGACCGGCCATCCGACGAGGAGGTAGGCGGTGAGGAAGACCGCGTACTCGGCCAGCCGTAGCGGGGTCGCCTGAAGCGCGTCGTGGAAGACGACGCCGAGGATGGTCAGTGCGAGCGCGACCGCAATTCGCGTTATGCGTGCCGCCGTCGCTGAGAATCCCGTCCGGCCGGCGGGCGCACGACCGGAGGCGAGGTCGCCTGCTGCGCCGCGACGCCCGTTCGTGCCGGGGGCCCGACTGCCGTTGCGCTCATGCCCCGCTGCTCCGCCATCGACCTTCTCGATGATCCTGGCCTCCGGCTCGATCCGGGAGATCGTCTGCTCGGCGAGCTCGCGTCGGTCGGCGGGGATCAGAACGGTGCCGGTCGCGAAGCTGACCGTCGCGCCGTCGAAGCCGTCGATCCTGCGGAGCTCGCCTTCGATCTCGTTGGCGCAGTTCGCGCAGTCGAGACCCTCGATGCGGTACTTCGTGAGCTCGCTCGATTGGCCCATGCCTCACCTCCGATCGATGTAGTGCTCGCGCGCGACCTCGATCAGCGAAAGAACGTGGTCGTCGTCGAGCGCGTAGAAGACCTGCTTGCCGTCGCGCCTTGAGCGGACGAGGCGCATCGTCCTGAGGAGGCGCAGGTGGTGCGAGACCGCCGGGAGCGTCATGTCGAGGAGGTAGGCGAGGTCGCAGACGCAGAGCTCCTGCTGCGAGAGCAGGTAGAGGATCTTCGTGCGAGTCTCGTCGGCGAGCGCGCGGAAGAGCTCGGAGAGCCCGGCGACGTCGATCAGCGTCTCGCGCAGGGCGTGCGCCGTCGCCTGGCACGTGATGCCGAGCTCGGTGCACATGTCGGGTGGGGTGTGTTTCGGGCTCTTCGTTGACGTCGTCCGGTTGCTCATCGGACCTCCTGAAAACGGTTAAGCAATATCTTAATTGTATGCCCGGAGGTGTTCATCGTCAAGGCGGCCTCGCCGGTCGCGAGGTTGCGACGTTGCGACCGTGGCCCGGCGCCGGTAGAATATGGTCAAGGAGTTCCCATGTTCAGCACGACCCACAGGCGAATCGCCCTCTCCCGCGCCGGGCTCACGCCCTTCGAACCGCTCGTCCCGTACGACGAGGCCGACGCCCGGGCGGAGGAGATCGTCGGCACGATGACCGACGAGGAGAAGCTCGATATGGTCTGCGGCCGCG
>CAZVEF010000166.1:0-5398 GCA_964625715.1 uncultured Spirochaetaceae bacterium
CGAGGTCGAGCATCGACTCGCAGTCATCGAGAATCTGCCGCGAGAAGGCGAAGATGCGGCCGGCCACGTCGCTCATCGACATGGACGGATGGATGAGCATGTCGTCGATCGTAGCCGGGCCCGAGCTCGAGCCGAGGATGTCCGAGACGATCGATTGCTTGAGCTGCTTGAACCCGGTGAAACCGAGTTTGCGGCAGAATCGATAGATCGTCGCGTAGCTCGACTCGCTTCGCCGCTCGAGCTCCTCCATGGTGATGTTGGCGATCTCGTTCGGGTTCTCGAGGATGTAGTCGGCGAGCCGGCGCTCGGCGGTCTTCAGCGACGGGTAGAGCCCCCGGATCCGCAGGATGCTGCCCTGTGGCCTCTCTTCCATGCCCGCCATCGTATCACGGGTCGAGCTCGCCCGCCTGCCCGCCGTCGGCATGGTGCTTGCGCAGCGCGCTCGGCGAGATGCCCTCCACCGACTTGAAGAATCGCGTGAAGCTCGATGTCTCGCTGAAGCCGAGCTCGTAGGCGACGTCCGCCATGCTGATGTCGCGCGAGCGGATCAGCACGAGCGCCTTCTCGTAGAGGACATGCCGACCGAGCTTGCTCGGCGTCGTGCCGAAGAAGTGACGGAATCGGCTCGATAGATAGGCCGGGTGATACGAGTAGCGCCCGGCGAGGTCGTTCACGTGCCGCCAGCTTTCCGGCTCGTTGACGATGTCGTAGAGCATGGAGACGAAGTCGTCGGGCACGTCGGCGAAGCTGTCGTTGATGTAGTTCACCAGCGACACGCTCTCGAGGAGGTACGCCATGATCTCGATCGCCTTCGCCCGGCGAAGCAGGTGTGAGGAGAGGGTGTGGTGCTCGCGGCGCTGCAGGTTGACGTACTCGAGGAACTGCTCCTCGAAGTCGCGGCGGTGCTCTACCGTGAAGATCGTCGGCTCCTTGATGAAGCGCAGCACGTCGAGGTGGTCGCCGATCGTGAGGTTGAAGTGCCACCAGAGGAAGACGGTGTGACGCGAGGAACCCATGTAGTGGTCGTGGAGGATGTGCCGCGGAACGATGATCACTTCGCCCTCGTGCGCCACGTACTCACGGTTCCGGTAGCGGATCGTGGAGCTTCCCTCCTTCATGTACGACATGACGTAGTAGGGAACGATCCGGTCGTAGGTGTCGAGCCGGGTCCGTTCGTGGATGTTGAAGTCGATGATCTCGAGCTTCGCAGAGTCCGCGATGATCTGCTGGAAGGCGCGCGTCGTCGGGTTCGCCTCAGGGACGTCGCTCCACGACTCGGCGCGGTAGAGTTGCAATTCGTGCTTCACGTCCGACCCTGTTCGTGTGCCATACGACCACAATTATATCAAAAATCACAGCGAGTGCGAAATGCTACTTCTCTAGACGAGGAACAAGAAGGGCGCACGCCCCAATGGGAACGCGCGCCCTCATCGACGACCTTCGTCGTCGGATTCACGACGTCAGTCGTCGGATCGACTACTCGTCGGATCGACTACTCGTCGATCCACCACTGCTGCGGCCGCCACAGCATCTCGCCACCGATGATCGGCTCCCAGAGGATCTTCTCGGGGACATTCTTGATCCGCTTCGCCACCAATGAGGGGTTCGGCGGGAATCCGACCGTTCCGACGAGCCAAAGGTTCTCCGCCTGACTCTCCAGGATTCGCTCCATCGCGTCGTCGTCGAGGGTCGCGATGAACTCATCGGCGTCTTCGAAGAGCTGTGTCAGCTCTTCGATCATCTCGGAAGGCGGCTCCATGCCGTCCTCCCCGTCCGATCGGAACCAAACCGCGTACTCCCCGAAGGGATGCACCTCCGGCGGAGAGTTGGGGGTGGTGAAGTAGACGACGCCGAGCGGATAGGGCATCGAGAAGTCCATCAGATGGGGCTTCATGTCCCACTCCCCGCTGCTCGAGCGATCCCAGAACGAGCCACTGTCGACGGTCTCGACGTCAACCTGGATTCCGACGTCGGCCCAGTTGGTGATCACGTACTCGTGGAGCTCGATCTCGCTGAGGAAGAGTGCCGGGTAGTACATCATCTTCACGGTAAAACGATCGCCGTTGGGGAATTCGCGAAACCCGTCTCCGTTCCGGTCAACGAGCCCCACTTCGTCGAGCAACTCCTTCGCCCGTTCGGGGTCGTAGTCGATGTATGCGTTCGCGAACTCCGACCTGAACGCCGGGTGCGTCGGCGAAGCGGTAACCTGCATGGGTATCGCCCGGTCGAAGTAGAATCGATCGTTGACCTGGTCGCGATTGATCGCGAGCGACATTGCCTTGCGGAAGCGCGCATCGCGAAAGATCGGACCGTACTCTTCGGACTCCTCGGGAGGCGTGAAGTTGAAGGAGTAGAAGGGCTTGTTCAGCGCCGCGCTGAGATTGACGTACGTGTTGTATTCGCCCTGCTCCTCGTTTTCGATGTAGGTCGGAATGTTCGAGACCTGAGCGGAATCAACGAGCACGTCGGAGTCACCAGCGATCGCCTGGAGCTCCACGTTCTCGTTCTGCGCCGCAAAACGGATGATCACGCGGTCGATGTACGGCAGCTGATTCCCCTCCGTATCCACGAAGGGATAGTAGGGGTTTCGCTCCATCACCACTTCCGTTTCGCTCGACTCCACGACGACGTAGGCGTCCGTGGTCGGCATCTCAAACCGCTCGTCTTCCTGGACACGCACCTGGACGCCGAGCTCGAGCAGGAGCTCGGGGACGTCGTTGAATCCAAGCTCCTCTGCCTTCGCGAGGGCCTCTTCCTCGCCCACGAACTCGGGGATGTACTGGCGCATGACGTGCGCGGGACCAAGCGGGATGTTCTGCGAAACCCAGTCGTGGAACCAGGTCATCTGCAGGTGCATCAGGAACGACGGGAACGGCTCGCCGAACTCGATCCTCACGGTATTGTCGTCCAGGATCACCACGCCGGTTACCGACGGCTCGTAGACGCTGGGATCCACCTGGGCCGCCGGCAGGGTGTGGTTGTAGTAGAAGTCGTACTCGTCCGCCGCGACGAACGGGGTTCCGTCCGACCACTTCAGTCCCTCACGCATCGTGATGGTGACGCTCCGGAAGTCGTCGGCGAGCTCTACGTCTTCCGCCATCCACGGGTAGAAGCCCGTCCCGTCGGGTCTTCCCGCGACGAGCCCCTCGCGACCGGAACCGCCGCCCGCGTAGTAGACGAACTCGGACGCGAGATCGTACCCGTACATCCGCATGGTTCCGCCGTACTCGCCGATTCCGCCGTACGGCTCGATCACCGGAGGATCGTCCGGGAGTCGATCCTCCACCGGAGGAAGATCGCCGCTGTCCACGCGTGCATCGAGGTACGGGGATCCCGTGAACGACGTGATCCCGAGCTCGGATGCCTTCTTCGGTTCCGAGTTCCAGCTCTGCGGGATGTTGGGATCCATGATCTGCCGCTCGAACTCCTCCGCGGTCATCATCTCCATCTCGCTCGTCTGCGTGCCGGATCCCGTGTCGCTTTCCGGCGATTCCTCGCTTCCGCCGCCGGCGAATGCGATCACCGGAACGAGCAGCAGCAGAGCCGCGATGATCCCTTGTACCAAACGTGTCATCTTTTGCCTCCTTCGAGTCGTGGGTGCCGTAGCACGAGTTTTGGCCGACATGGGGCCGACCCGTACACGACTCAAATGCCACCGTAATTGTGGAGGCGCCCCTCCGCGATAGCAACGACAGCTTTCCGCTGGTTCTTGACGCTTTCTAAGTTTTCGCCGGCCCGACGAAATGGCGCCGGGACGCGAGGCAAACCGCCACTAGAATTCGCCAAGGACGGCCCGGTTTTCGTCGTTGACCGCCGCGCGAGCTCGCCGCAGAATCAGGCCTCGAGGGCAGCCTGTGAACGTTGACGCAACGAACCCCGCTTGTGCGCCGTCGGCCGGTCGTCGTAGCGGTCGTACCGGGCGAGTGGCGGACGGAGGAGAAACCCATGGCACGAGTCCGAGACGTCAATACTCGAAGCATTGCTGAAGCCGTCACCCTCGGCTGCCGGACGATGCACCGCATCTTCAACGCGGACGACGACGACACGCCGTTCTTTCTCACCTACGCGCGCCCGGAGCCGCACCTCGCCTACGACGGCATGTTCGCAGAGCCGCACGTGCCGGGGCGCCATCTCAACGGCCTGCTGCGCGCCGAGGCTGCGCTCGGCGTCGAGGTCGAGGAGTCGTGCATCGAGAAACACGCGCGGGTGGCCTTTCGCACGCTCTCGCAGTCGGTCGCGCTGCCGCAGAGCAGGTGGGAGATCGGCTCGAAACCGAGCCACTTCCTCCCGCACAACTGCCGCGAGACCTTCCACGCCCTCTTCGCACTCGCCGCCTACCGCGACTCAAAGGAGGCGGTCGAGCACGCCGAGCGCTTCATCGCCGCGATCAACGACTACTGGACGCCCGCCGGTGGCTGGGCCGCCGGGCGGCTCGCGCGCGAGCACGGCGTCGACTTCCAGGAGGACTCGCGATCGGCGGTCTGGGGGATCGGGCGCGCGATCGGCGCGCTCGTGAGCCTCTACCGCGCGACCGGAATGGAGTCGGCGCTCGATCTCGCGGGGAGGGTCGTCGAGCAGACGGTAGCCGAGAGCTTCCCCGCCGACGGCGCCTTCGCGGTCGAGCGGTCGACCACGCACGTCCACTCGATCACCTGCTCGCTCTCCGGGCTGGCCGAGTACGCCGAGCTCGTCGGCGACGACGCGCTCATGGAGCGCGTACTGGCCTTCTACACGCGCGGGTTGTTGGCGATGCGCGACGCGATCGGCTGGTCGATCGAGGGGCTGCGGCAGACCGGCGGTGGGAACCCCGACACCGGTGAGGGAAACAACAGCGGCGACATCGTCGATACCGCGCTCGCACTCGGACGCTGGGGCAGGGCCGACGCGTTCGCCGACGCCGAGCGGATTTTGAGGGCGCACCTGTTGCCGTCGCAGCTGCGCGACACGTCGTGGGTCGAAGAGCCGCCCAACCCGGACGGCGTCGACGGTCTTCGCGACATTCCCGATCGGATCCTCGGCGCGTGGGGCTTCCCCGCGCCCTACGGCCACGCCCCCATCGGCCTCGAGCCGATCATGTTCCACATGGACGTCGTGGGCGGCGTGGTCTCCTCGCTCTGCAAGGCGTACGAGAACGTCATCCGCAGCGACGGCGCGACGCGCCGCGTCGAGCTCCACTTCAGTCACGAGGCGCACGGCGTGCGGGTCCGTTCGCCGTACGAGAACGACGGCGTGATGCTGCTCACGGCCAGCGAGCCCGGCCCCGTCGCGGTCCGCCTTCCGCCCTGGCTGGACCCCGGCGATCCCCGGGTCGACGGCCCCGAGGCGACCGTCGAGGCCGGCTACCCCCCGACCCCCGAACCACCGGTCGCCCGCCAGCTTCGCATCCTCATCCCGCTTC
>CAZVEF010000167.1:0-5333 GCA_964625715.1 uncultured Spirochaetaceae bacterium
CGGCGATCGCAAGCTTCGATCCTCTTGATCGCCTGCCGCGCATCGAGCATCGTGATCTGGTTCGTCGATTCGGCAGGCACTTCAGCGAGTGCTCGGAGGAGCTCATGAGCCGGTGGCGTGCGAGGCTGTCTCGCCGAACCCGAACTCGGGGGTCTCCGATTCTCGATGCGCAATACGGAACTCGGTTGGCGTGAAACGCGAATTGACGCCTGCGGATCGACAGTCTACGCTGGATGCATGGCAACCATGAAAGGCGCAGTACTCCCCGGCAACAGCACGGTGGAGCTACGCGAGTACGAAATCCCGAAGCCGGGCCACGGCGAGGTCCTGGTCCGCACCAAATCGTCGACGATCTGCGGGAGCGACATTCGTGCTATCTACCGCGAGCACGTCGGAACGGGACCCGAGGGGTACCAGAACGTCATCGCCGGACACGAGCCGTGCGGGCAAATCGAGGCGGTGGGACCCGGGTGCCGCCGCTTCGGGGTCGGGGACCGCGTTGTCGTCTACCACATCTCCGGCTGCGGCGTGTGCAACGACTGCCGCCGCGGCTACATGATCAGCTGCACGAGCGAGACCTACCGCCGCGCCTACGGCTGGCAGCGCGACGGCGGAATGGCGCCGTACATCCTCGCCGAGGAGAAGGACCTCGTGCTCCTGCCCGACGAGCTCACCTACACCGACGGCGCGCAGGTCGCCTGCGGCTTCGGGACCGTCTACGAGGGACTCGAGAAGATCGGTGTCTGCGGAAACGACGCGGTGCTCGTGACCGGACTCGGTCCGGTAGGGCTCGCGGCGTTGATGCTGAGCCGGGCGATGGGCGCGTCGACGCTGATCGCAACCGATACCGTGCCCGACCGGCTCGAGCTCGCACGATCGCTCGGCCTGCTCGATCACGCCCTGCCCGCCGATGAGCACACGGTCGAACGCGTGCTCGAGCTGACCGGCGGCAACGGCGTCGAGCGCGCGGTAGACTGCTCGGGTGCCGATCCGGCGCGTCAGGCTGCGATCCGAGCGACCCGAAAGTGGGGCCGGATCGTCTTCATCGGTGAAGGCGGCACCGTCCGTTTCAACCCGAGCCCCGACATCATCCACGATCAGAAGACGATCTACGGCTCGTGGGTGACGAATATCTGGCGTATGGAGGAGCTCGTCGAACGGCTGGTTCGCTGGGGCCTCCACCCCGCGGATCTCGTGACCCACCGGTTCGAGCTCGACCGCGCCGACGAGGCGTACGCGCTCATGGCGGAAGGCAAGTGCGGCAAGGTTGCGGTCGTGTTCGACGAGGAGATCGAGTAGATGAGTACCGCCTCGTTCGCATTGGCCGACGATGCTATCGACCCCGCTCGTGTACCTGCTCGAACCACGCACCGTGGCGCCGACATGCCCGCAATCGGGCTGGGCACCTTCGGCTCGGACCACACCTCTGCAGCCGAAGTCGCCGCCGCCGTGCGAGAGGCGATCGCGGTCGGGTATCGCCACATCGACTGCGCCCGGGTGTACGGCAACGAGGCCGAGATCGGCGAGGTGCTCGACGAGGTACTGCAGTCCGGTACCGTGCGGCGCGATGAACTGTGGATCACGAGCAAGCTGTGGAACGATATGCACGGTCGTGGGGACGTGCTCGTCTCGCTCGCCGCGACGCTGAAGGATCTCAGGCTCGACTACCTCGACCTCTTTCTCATCCATTGGCCCTTCCCGAACCATCACGACCCGGGCGTCGACGCGGACGCGCGCCATCCCGACTCGCGGCCGTACATCCACGAGGAGTACATGGCGGTATGGCGTCAGATGGAGCGAGCGGCCGACGCGGGGCTCGTGAAGCACATCGGGACGAGCAACATGACGATCCCGAAGCTCGATCTGCTCCTCCGCGATTGCCGCGTGAAGCCCGCTGTGAACGAGATGGAGCTTCACCCGCACTTTCAGCAACCCGAGCTTTTCGACTACTGCAACCGCTTTGGGATCATCCCGGTCGGATACTCACCGCTCGGTTCGCCCAACCGGCCCCCGCGCGATACGACGCCGAACGATACGATCGACCTCGAGGATCCGGTGATCGTAGAGATCGCGCAGTCGCACGGCGTCCACCCGGCGCTCGTCGCGCTGAAGTGGGCCGCGCAGCGCGGTCAGGTTCCGATCCCGATGTCGACGAAGCGACGCAACATCCGTGCGAACCTCGCCGCGCTCGTGGAAGACCCGCTCAGCGATGCCGAAATGGACGCCATCGGCAGCATCGATCGCAACTGTCGGCTCATCAAGGGTCAGGTCTTCCTGTGGCCGGGGAGCCCGGGGTGGGAGGCGCTGTGGGACGTCGACGGAGTGATCGCGGGAGGAGAATCCTGTGAGTAGCCGGCCGAACATTCTGTTCATCATGTCCGACGACCACGCGGCAAACGCGATCAGCGCGTACGGATCTCGCCTGGCGTCGGTGTTTCGGACGCCGCACATCGACCGCATCGCGGACGAGGGGATGCGGCTGGACAACTGCCACTGCACGAACGCGATCTGCACGCCGAGCAGAGCGACGATCCTCACCGGCCGGCACTCGCACGTCACCGGCGTGCGCACGCTCGATGACCCGCTGCCCGAAGGCGCGCACACCTTCGTCGAGGACTTCCAGGCCGCCGGGTACGCGACCGCGCTGTTCGGCAAGTGGCACCTGCACGCGCGGCCGCGAGGTTTCGACGCCTTCTCGATTCTCCCGGGTTCTGGTACGATACCCGCGAGAGATCTTCGCCGGCAGCCGAAGCGGTACCCTCGTGTCGAACCTCGACTTCGCGCGAACCCTCTTGGATTACGCGAGCGTGCCCGAGACCGACAACTACGACGGGCGGAGCTTCCGCCCCACGCTCTCCGGAACGACCCCGCCGGATTGGCGAAACGTCGTCTACAACCGGTACTGGATGCACATGACGCATCACGACGTTCCGGCGGACTACGGTATCCGGACGAGAGAGCACAAGCTGATCTTCTTCTACGGGCTCCCGCTCGACGCATCGGGCGCCAAAGCCTACACGACGCCGCCCGGCTGGGAGCTCTACGACCTTGTCAACGACCCGTACGAGCTATGTAACGTCTGGTCGGACCCGGCGTACGCCGACAGCAGGCAGCGGCTGGTCGACGAGCTGATCGCGACCAAACACCGCAACGGCGATACCGACGAGCGTTACCCTGAGCTCGAAGCCCTCTTCCGTCAAACGCTTCGCGCCGCCGGCGTCGAACCGGCAGGCCCTGCATCCCGGCACTGAATGGAGTACGCTCGTGAGTACCATCGAAAGACTGCGACCGAATATCCTCCTTTGCTGCCTGACCAGTGGCGACGCGACTGGACCGGCCTTCCCGACGGGGTCGGCATCCAGACTCCCAACATCGCGCGCCTCGCCGAGCGCGGCACGAGGTTCACGAACGCGTTCTGCCCGAGTCCACTCTGCGCTCCGGCCCGGGCGTGTCTGGCCTCCGGGCTCGGCGATCACAATCGGTGATGGGAACTTCCCCGCCGCGTCAATGGCTCGGCGGCTCGTCCGTTGAGACGGACACCGCGTACCCGAACTCCTGGACGCGATTCTGCGCGTCTTCCCGCTTGATTCGTACGTCGAACGACCGATCGCGCTCATGGAGGTGGTTCCCGGAGACAAACAATACCGGTCGTCTGGGACCGCTACCGACAGATCATCGCGACCGGCGAATCGGCGCTCTATCGGAGCATCATCCTCAGGAAGGGCGTGGAGGTCGACGCCAAGTGCAGTTCTGACTGCTCGGCGCGGAACCGGTCAGCCCGCCATCCGGCTGATCGCGGCCTGCAGCCCTCCGTTGGCGTCGAATCGGCTCCAGAATTCGGTGCCCCACCGACTCGGTCGATCGTCCCATTCCTCGGCAAGCTCGCCGACGCGCCCGTACAGCCGGTCCACGACCGCTCGGCGCGCGGCGTCGGCTACCAGGCTTGTGAGCTCGTGAGGATCATCCCGCAGATCGAAGAGCTGAGCGTAGTTCGCTTCGCCGTGCGCGTAGAGCGAGAGCTTGTACCGATCGTCCTTGATACTTCGAATCCGGTCGCCGTACGCGAAGTAGAGCTCGTCCCGCACGCTCCCGCCGGAGTCGGAGAACATGGGCACGAGCGAGCGCCCCTCCACCGAAGGCGGCGCATCGATGCCGAGCAGGTCGCAGAGTGTCGGGTACACGTCGAGAAGATACGCATAGCCATCCCGCTGCTCGCCGGAGGGCACGCCGGGACCGGCGAACACGAGCGGCACGCGGATACTGTGCTCGTAGTGATTCTGCTTGCCGAGGAGCCCATGGTGTCCGCAGGCGAGTCCGTTGTCGCCGGCGAAGACGAACACCGTAGTGTCGAGCTCGCCGCGCGCGCGAACCGCGTCGACGATCCGGCCGACTGCATCGTCGAGGTGGGTAATCATCGCGTAGTACTCGGCGATGTGCGTGCGTACCTCGCCCTCGGTCCTCGGGTACGGCGCAAGCACTTCGTCGCGGATGCCTCGAATGCCGAAATCGAACGGGTGTTCGGCGCAGAACGACGCAGGGAGCTCGATCGAATCGGGGTCGTACATTGCCAGGTAGCGCTCGGGCATCGTCCTCGGGTCGTGCGGGGCGAGGAACGCCGTGTACGTGAAGAACGGCGCGCCTCGCGGATGATCGCGGAGGAAACTCACCGTGTGATCGGCGACGATGTCGGTAGAGTGGCGGCCGAAGTGGATGTGATCGACCCGGCGACGCTGAACGCGGTTGGAGGTCATCGGATCCTGGATGAACGGCTGCTCGACGTCGTAGCGCCCGGTCGGGTCCCAGTCGCACATCGGGACGTTCCAGTGATCGGCCATGCCGCCGAACATCACTTCGCCGCCTGCGGTGAAGCTCCGCGCGTACGAGGCAGAACCGTTATGCCACTTTCCGGTACCGAATGCAGCGTATCCCGCATCCTTGAGTGTCTCTCCGAGCAGGGTGTGTTCGTCGGGGATCGATGCACCGGCGCCGTCGAGGTGAAAGAGCGTGCGACCGGTATGAAGCATCGCACGGCTCGGCATGCAGATAGCGCCGACCTGCCCCGACGGGATGTGCGCGTTGGTGAAGCTCGTGCCGCGCTCGACCAGCGCGTCGATATTCGGCGTTCGAACGACCGGATGGCCGAGCGCGCCGATCGTATCGAAACGCTGGTCGTCGGTGAACAATACCACGATGTTAGGTCGGTCGGTCATACACTCCTCTCCGGTCGGCGCATTCTCTGCTGATGATTGCTCCAAGGCTACCACACATCGCGGCGCTCCTCAAACACATCGTTGATCGAACCGCGGCGACCTGCATCCCACTTTCAAGGCTCA
>CAZVEF010000168.1:0-5301 GCA_964625715.1 uncultured Spirochaetaceae bacterium
GGCGCCATTGGCACCCTTGGAGATCGGTACTCGCTTTCTCTGCGGCTGCTGCGGGTGGAGACCGGGGAAACCGTGCGCGAGCTATCTCGGCTCTATCAGTCCTTCGACGAGCTAGTGGATGACGTCATACCCGCGACCGAAGAGCTTCTTGACCTGCCGCCAGCGGGCTCCGACGCCCGCATCGCAGAGCGGACGCAGGAGAACCTCGAATCCTCCGCTGAACCGCCGCCGCCGGCCGCGAGCGGTTCCTTTCTTGAGGTAGGCGCCGTCGTGCTCGGTAGCGACGCGGGAGCCACCCTGGATGCCGCGTGGCCCGGACTCACCCTCGGGTATTCCTACCAGTTCGGACGGGACCTTGCAGAGATCGAAGGCAATCGGCTCGGGCTGGGTGTGTGGGCGGGCGTTGTGGCTCGGAGAACGTGACTGAGACGGAACCGGGCCTTCAGGCGCCACTGGACTCGAAGGTGTCGGCACGGCAGGCAAGGGGGATCCGGGCATCAAGTACATCCGCGTTACTAACGCGGGCGAACGAAAACCCGAGACACTTCCTGCCGAAAGAGCTTGAAGCCGGCGATATTCGGGTTTAAATTTCGAGGTAATTGACGTGGAGGACATCTCATACACACGCCTCGACTTCGTCCTTCATGTGCCGTACCGGCCGTGATCGCCGGGAGTATACGGCACCGGGATTAGGGGAGTGTTGGAATGAGGAAGAACGAGGACGTGGGCAAGCGCACCCGGACGATCCTTCTCGTGGAGGACGAGGTAATCATCGCCCTGAACGAGAAGATGGTGCTCGAGGGCCAAGGCTACCGCGTCGTCACGGCAACTACGGGTGAGCGCGCCGTCGAGTTGGTGTCGAGCGACCCCGAGATCGACCTCGTGCTGATGGACATCAATCTGGGGGCGGGGATCGACGGCACGCAGGCCGCGGAGCAAATTCTCGCCACACGCGAGCTGCCGATCGTCTTTCTCTCCTCGCATACCGAACCCCGAGTCGTGGAGAAAACTGAGAGGATCACCTCCTACGGGTACATCGTCAAGAACTCCGGGGAGACCGTCCTTACGACTTCCGTAAAGATGGCGTTTCGCCTCTTCGACTCCAGGAAGCTCGCCGACGATACGTTCACCCACTCCATGAACGGCATGTGCGTGCATCGGATGCTTTACGACTCGGCCGGTGAGCCTTCCGATTGTGAGTACTTGAAGGTGAATGATGCCTTCGAGCGGCACACGGGGCTACCGGCGCAGATGGTTGTCGGTCGTACGGTCCGGGCGCTCTACCCGCAGCGAGAGGCTCGTGAGTTGATCGACCTCTACGCCGGAGTCCTCTCCTCCGGCAAACCGGTTCGGCGTGAGCTCTGTTTTTCGCCGACGGACCAATGGTTCGAGCTCAGCGTATTCCCCACCCGGCATAACGAGTTCACGGTCGTTATTCAGAACGTCACGGCGAGGAAGCACAGCGAGCAGATCATCGCCGCCGAGAAAGAGTGGCTGAACGTAACGCTTCAGAGCGTGGGCGACGCGGTGATTGCGACGGATGTGGACGGCAACGTCGCCGTAATGAACGCGGTGGCTGAGCAGCTCACCGGATGGAAGGCTGATGAGGCGCAGGGGCGGCCGCTTTCGGACGTCCTGTGCATCGTGAACGCGCTCACGCGCGGCGCGTGCGAGGACCCGGTGGAGCGCGTGCTCCGCGACGGTGAGGTCGTGGGTCTTGCCAATCACACGGTGCTCGTCTCAGCCGACGGAACCGAGTATCAGATTGCTGATTCAGCCGCCCCCATAAAGGACGCCGACGGTTCGATTCTGGGCGTGGTGCTCGTCTTCCGGGATGTCACCGAGGAGTATCGCGTAGCGCAGGCGCTTGCCGACAGCGAGCGCGATATGGCGCGGGCGCAGACGATGGCGCGGCTCGGCTCGTGGCGGATCGAGCTGCATTCCGGCATCGTGACCGCTTCGGAAGAAGCCCGGAAGATTTACGGGGTGGGCGAGGGCGAGTTGTCATTGGAATACGTACAGTCGTTCCCCCTCTCTGAGTACCGGCCGAAGCTCGACGCCGCGCTCAAGGCGCTCGTCGAGGAGGGAACGCCGTACGACGTCGAGTTCTGGATACGCCGGCCGTCGGACAACGCGGTCCGATGCATCCATTCGATCGCCGAATATGACGCGGCGCACCAGAGGATCGTTGGGACACTCCACGACATCACCGAGCGCAAACGGATGGAAGAGGCGCTGCGCGAGAGTGAGCACCACTTCCGTACGCTTGCGGATTCCGGACACGCGCTCATATGGACCTCCGGCGTGGACAAAGCGTGCGACTATTTCAACCAGCCATGGTTGGAGTTCACCGGCCAAACCTATGAACATGAGATCGGGGATGGGTGGCTCGAAGGCGTGCATACGGACGATCGGAACCGTTGTATCGACACCTACGTCGCCGCCTTCGACCGGCGTGAGCCGTTCAGCATGAGTTACCGGCTCAGACGCGCAGACGGCGAGTACCGCTGGATCCAGGACGATGGGACTCCGCGCTACAGCATCCATGGCGAGTTCCTGGGCTACATCGGGCACTGTCTGGATATTACCGAACTGAAGAACGCCGAGGAAGCAGCTCGCAGGGAACGTGCGAGGTTCGCGATGATCGCGGAGACGAGCCCGGTCGGGATCACGACTCTCGACGAGACGGGGAGAATCACGTACGCCAACTCGACCGCCGAGCGCACACTCGGGTTGACGCGTGACAAGATAACATCGCGGACCTACCACGAGCCGGCGTGGAAAAGCACCGATCTGGAAGGGATGCCGCTGCCGGACGCGGGGTATCCGTTCTACCTGGTCAAGTCCACCGGGCGAGCGGTGCACGACATCCAGCATGGCATCGTAAGACCGGACGGCGCGCGGGTCGATCTGTCCATCAACGGAAGCCCCATCTTCGATGAGGACGGCGAGTTCCGCGGCATGGTCGCCACGATCGAGGATATCACCGAGCGCCGGCGAGCCGAGCGGCGGGTGGAGGCGCTGGTGGCGGAAAAGGAGCGCGCGCTCGCCGAATCGCACCACCGTGTCATCAACAACATGAGCATCGTCTCAAGCCTGCTCTCCCTCCACGCGAGCGCGGTCGGCGATCACGCTTCAAGCCGCGTGCTCCGTGACGCCGCCGCACGAGTTCATTCCATGGTCGGTCTCTACAACCGCCTCTACCGCCGCGACACCGACGGCCCGGTGAGCATTCGAGACTTTCTTCCACCGCTCGTCGACGAGATCGCCGGGGTGCTCGGCCTTGGCGGGACGGTAGCCGTGGATGTCGCCGCGGACGACGTAAGACTCGATCCGAAAACACTCCAGACAATCGGTATCGTGATCAACGAGCTGATGACGAACTCCGCGAAATACGCCTTTGCGGGATTGGACGCGGGTCGCATAGAGGTTACCGCGACCCAGAATGACTCGGGTATTGTGATCGTCTATCGCGATAACGGCCCCGGAGCGCCGGACGCGGCAACCTCGGGCGAGTCGGACGGGTTCGGAATGAAGCTCATTCGCGAGATGATCAGTCAGATCGGGGGAACGATTCGGGTAGAGGGCAATCGTGGAATGCGGGTCGCAATGGAGATCCCGACTTCGGAGCCTTGCGCTTGAATCGCCCGGCTTCAGCAAAGAGGTTTGATGCTGATGGGATCACCGAAATCCTGAAGCGATGGAGCTCGTCGGCGCCCTGACCGGTGACGGTGCAGGCCATCATGTTGCGCATCGCCGTGTGGGAGATCCTGTCGCCGGCCACCGCGCGGCCGGCCACGAGCAGGTTGTCGTCGCCCCGGGGGACGAGGGCGCGGTAGGGTATCTGGAAGTACCTCCCGGTGCCTGGAAGGACGAGGACGTTATAGCCGTCGAGAAACTCCGGAAAGATTCCGATGGAGTCCTCGAAGCCCGGCACGGTGCTTCGCAGGGCGTCGAGGGCGATCATGCACTCCCGTCGGCCGCGCATTTCCGCTTCGGTCAGATCCCGCACATCGGTGGCGTCGTAGTTGCTCGCTCGCGATGGCCTTCAAGCTGATCAAGGAGGCCGAGAAAAGCCGGCGCAAGATCACGCTCCGGCAGCCGCTGGAACTCGTCCAACAGGGACGTGTCTCCAAAGACGGCGAGCTGGTCTCAGAAATACCGGCCGCTTAGGATCGGTGTTCCGATGGGTTGCCCATCCACCAAACTCGACAGGATCCCCGAATGGGTCGGCTTTAGCGCATCTTCGAGCACCAGGTCGACCTTGACGAGGATGTCCAGGTCGCCGGCGTCGGTACCGTCACCTCGCGCAACTGAGCCGAATACCGCGAGGTGCGTCACACATCGGTCTCGGAGCTGCGGTGCGACGTGCTTTAGGCGCGCGAACACTGTCGCCGAACTGATCATGAGCTTATTGTAGAGGGGCGGCGCAGCAATTCCGCCCGATTGTCCGGACCGGTGCCTTGACCAGCCGGAATCGGCGGCGTGTGAGGAAGCCCTTCCTTGTAGATGCGTGCGCTCTGGGGTAGACTTGCTCCCGGGCAATCGCGAATGAGCAGCATTCGACGGTGGAGACACGTGCTTCTGGCCGGACTCGTCACCGCGCTCCTGAGTCCACCAGTTGCGGTCATCGCGCAGGAGAGTCCTCAACCGGTTTTGGCGATTCTCGGCTTGGATCGAAGTGACGTGACCGCCTCGGAGTCCTATCGTGTGGTCGATCCGTCCGTGCGTGACTCGGTCGCCGAAGAGCTCGAGTTCAGCCTTTCGGGGATGGTAGACCGGCAACAGCAAGTCGAAGCCGGTCGAATGCTCGCGGCGGACTTCATTGTCACAGGCGCCATTGGCACCCTTGGAGATCGGTACTCGCTTTCTCTGCGGCTGCTGCGGGCTCCGACGCCCGCATCGCAGAGCGGACGCAGGAGAACCTCGAATCCTCCGCTGAACCGCCGCCGCCGGCCGCGAGCGGTTCCTTTCTTGAGGTAGGCGCCGTCGTGCTCGGTAGCGACGCGGGAGCCACCCTGGATGCCGCGTGGCCCGGACTCACCCTCGGGTATTCCTACCAGTTCGGACGGGACCTTGCAGAGATCGAAGGCAATCGGCTCGGGCTGGGTGTGTGGGCGGGCGTTGTGGCTCGGGGAATGAACAGTGGACTATTGCCTCCTGCCTGATTCAGATCAGGTGACAACTTTCTTGGCACAGCGCGGGCATATCGCCTGTCCTTAGAGACGACGGCATAATACGCACGCGGACGCTTGACACGAAGCTCCGGCAACCTACAATACGGGTTCGGCTATCGCGGTG
>CAZVEF010000169.1:0-5281 GCA_964625715.1 uncultured Spirochaetaceae bacterium
CGATCTGCTGCGCCAACACCATCTTCTCGAACGTGTCGCTGGGCGCCGCCATCCCGCTGTAGCGCTGGTAGATGGGCACCATGGTGAAACCCGCGTCCGTGAAGTGGTTCACGATCTCCTGAGCCTTCCACGGGTCGAACGCAATCTCGCGGAGCTCGAACCGCTCAGCGTCTTCGAGAAGACACTGCTCGATGAAGTCGTAGTCAATAACGTCTCCAGGTGTCGCATGGATGAGCCCCTTCTCCACCCAGTACTGGTACGGCACCTTGTCGCGGCGCTCGCGGTCAATGATGTTGTCGCCGGGGATGAAGAACCGGGGAATCAGGGAGTACTTCTCGAGCTCGCCCTCCGGCGGCACGCAGATCACGTAGGAGGACAGATCGACGGACGCCGACAGGTCGAGACCGATCCATGCCGGACGATGGACGAGGTCCTGCGGCCGCACCGCGAACTCGCAGCGCATCCACTTCTCGTCGGTGATCCACCGCGTTTCCGCTTGCGTCCAGACGTTGAAGTGTTTCGTCTTGACGTCGTTCTGCTTGTGCGGAGAGGACAGCGCGATCTGGACCTGCTCACGCAGGCGCTCCGGCCGCACCGAGACGCCGAGGTTCGGATTGGCCTTGGGCCAGACCGCCTCGTCGGTCCAGTCGTCGCCCTCATCGAGGGTGAAGATGATGCCGAACGTGCTTTCGTCGACCGGATCATCGTCGGAGCGCTTGACCGCGCGCTCGAGCGTCGTGATGACGCGATCGCGCTCGCGGAAACACGGACCGTTCAAGTCGAAGCCGGCCGTCGTGATGATGTACGTCAACGGCTGCGATCGCGCGACGGTGGAGTCGACGAGGACCTGCAGCATCGCGTCCGTGGGGTGAGCGTGGTACTCGTCGACGAGGATGAAGTGCGCGTTCAGCCCGTCCAGGCTCTTCGAGTCTCGACTCAGCGGACGGAAGACGGACGCAGTCCCTGGCACCGTGATCGTGTTCGAACTCCGGTACGTGCGGACGAGCTTGCGTAGTACCGGCTGACGCTGGATCTGGCGATCAGCTTCGTCCCAGGACTTCTTTGCCTGGTCCCGCGCGGTCGCGACCGCGTAGACCTCCGGGCCTTCCTCGTGGGGCCGGTCGGCGAAGTAGCAGTAGTTCGCGGTCGCCGCTGCGTTCGTCGTCTTGCCGTTCTTCCGGGCGACCTCGACGTAGACGCGGGTGAATCTGCGCATGCCGTCGGCGCGGCGCCACCCGAACACGCACCAGTCGATGAACTGCTGCCAGGGCTCGAGCCTGATCCGCGTGTCGTGCAGCCGCGGGTTCGCGTACTCGCCCTGCGTGTGGCGCAGCTGTTGCTTGAAGTCGATCGCGCGCGTGGCCTGATACTCGTCGAAGTGGTAGGGAAAGTCTTCCGACCCGACGCGATCGAGGTCGCCGACGTGTCGCTCTACCGCGAGATGCACGTACCGGCAGACAGGGATCCTGTCGTTGAGAACGTCCTTGATGTACTTCTCGGCCGTGTACTGCGCCGCGGTTACTGTCGCCATCCCGACAATGAGCAGGACGACCGGAAGGAGTCTACGCGCCATTGATGAGAGCCTCCATCGGGTCTTCCTGGTTCTCGCCTCCCTTCGGTAGATCGATGCGGTTCCGGCTCGCCGGCGTGAGCCCGAACTGCTCGACGAGCGCCTTGAACTGCGCGACTGCTTGCCTCATCGCTGCGTACTCCGGCATCGTTTGCGAGTTTCTGCCTCTGAGGTAGTCTGCAATCGACTGCTTGCGGACCCTGATCACCTCGCCGGTCTCGCGATCGATCACCGGCCAGTGCGTGATCCGATACTCGAGTTCCTTCGCGATGCCGTACTGGGTGCAGCACATCTCGAAGGCAAACACATCGACGTGCGAGAGCACGCCGTTGTCCACGAGCTCGGGTGCGAGCTCCTTCCAGATCTTCCGCGCCCAGCGGTTGAGTCCGGTCGGTGGCTTCGGTACCTCGGTGAGCGGTCGGACCTCCGGCTCGTTCTCCGGGTTGCGGTCCTTCCGTGCCGTGCCGTGGATGACTTTGAGCGCCTTCGGCTTTCGGTTGTGTCCACCCTTCGGCACCTACGACCCCTCGCGTCCTTTGCTGACAGTGTGGTTTGTAGCCTTCCCGCCGCGGTCTACGCCCTCAGCCGGTGAAGATTCGACCCCCCTCTCCCCCCGTCGGTTGCCGAAGCCTCCGTCCTGCCTCGCGGTCTTCCGGCTGTGCTCGCTCCGGAGCATCGGCACGAGTTCGTACTTGCTGTGGTCGGGCTCTACATCCGGATCATATGGCGGCCTGTGGTCGACGTCGTAGAGGGGCCAGTCAGATTGGGGAATACCGGAGGCGGTGAGTACGCGCGCGCGGATGCGTTGCCATCCGCGGCCATAGCCGCGGCGCGATGCAGACGGGCGGGATCGGCTGGAGACAGAGAGAACCGGCACTGCGGGCGCATGGCGCTCGCAGTAGCCGGTGTAGGAGAGGTTGGAGCACCCAGGGTGCTTGCACGGTCGTGGCGGTCGCTTCGGCACCGATACTCCTGGAAGGTTGCCCTTGCGGGCGTTCCGGCCGACGCACCTTGCGGCGCAGCACATGGTTCGGTACAAGCATACGGTACCGTTTGTGACATTCAGGGCCCCTGAATGTCACTTTCTTCGCTCGAGGACACTATTCGTCGGACCTGACGCGGGTGTATGCCGTACTTGATCCCGAGCGCGTTGTAGACTCCAAGAGTCGTTGTGGTGTCCTTGAGGACCATCACGCGGTCAAACTCCTGCTTGATCCGCTCGTCTCGCAGGTGCTTCGGCGGTCGCAAGGGGATGCTCCATCTCGTTCCACCGAGCTCGCCGCAGATCTGCTCCAGCTTCTCGTATCCGATGAAGTCGCAAATCAGCTCGGTGATTGTCGTCCGGTCCTCGGTCATCGCCCCTCCCATTGATCGCATCAGTTCCGCGAGAACGGCACCCAGTAACCACGCCTGATCCAGACGCGCACGAGTGCCGCATGCCAGAGTGTCCGCCGGTGTTCGGTGATGCGTCTGCGCCGCGTGGCGATGAGTGCGCGGAGTATCGCCGCGAGTATCACACAGCCTCCTCGTCGTGCTCGAACCGCTTCGCATCGGTCAGGCGTCCGGCGATTGTTCGAAACTGCTCGAGCGCCGCCTCTCGATCCTCGTCCGTCCACCCGGCGTCGTCGGTGATCTGCCGAGCGTTCGTCGGCTGCTCGTAAACCTCGGGCCGGTCGAGCCCCTTCATCGCCTGCGCGATGACTGCCATGTCCGGCAGACTACGGAGACTCATCGGGTGAACCGTGACAACCGCCTCGTAGAGCACCCGTGCATAAGCACCGCTGACCCATCGAAACCGTTTGACCAGCTCATTCCGCTGTGGCTGCGTGTACTCAAGCATGAGCTGGTTGGTCGAGTAGTGGGTCTCGAATCCACGCAGGAGCCCGTGTATCGGGAGCGTTACCCGCTGTTCAGCCATGACAGTACCTCCTCGCCTTCGCGATCTCGCTCTGCTCGCGCGTGCGTATGTGCCAACGCCGTAACCACCTGGTCCCACCGCGTGGCGAGACCGCTCGGACTGAACGGCGCGTTCCGCCAGAACTCAGAGCGCTCCCGTCTCCGAAGGGCCATGAACTGCCCGAGTATCGCATTGGCGAGTCCTACGTCGTTCTCGAACGGCGTGTCAGGCCTGAGCGCCCGGGTCTTCTTGGCGAGGGTCGCGATCTGACCGCGCTCCTTCGCCACGTTCCCCCAGGAGGTTGACGGCTGGACCTCGACGAATCGCTGCTGGTAGTGATTTGCCAAAGGATCCTTGAGCGGAGAGAGCGGTGCGGTAGCACCGCCGCCGTCAGGCGGACTCTCCTGCGGAGCCGTTGACGGACCGTTCTCGAGGTCGGCGTCGTGGTCCGACCGCTCGCTCCCCCCCTCTTCTTCGGAGTCGTTGTCGAATTCGGAGTCTAAGTCTAAGTCGGTACCAGTCTGCGCCAGCGTGGGTACAGCCTGACCCACGCTGTCCACAGACTGTTTCAGCCTCTCCAACTCGCCCTTCACCCACTCCGGCAACGCGGCCAGCCCGGATTCGATGCCCTTCTCAACCGACGGATTGGAGCCAAGAACCTTGTAGTGCGGAACGAGCACCCATCCATCACGGTAGGCGGCGAGGCCGGCTTGCTCGAGCTCGGCGAACGCCTTCTCGGCCTCCTGCGACGACAGGTCAGCCCATCGGTGGAGATCGTCCCAGTGCTGCTCGTAGGCTCCGCAGAGCTCAGTGTCCTCGTTCGTGATGAGGTAGAGGTAGAGCAGCTTTGCGTCCTTACTCAGCGGCCGGAACTTGCGGCTCTTCCTCCAAAGTGTCGTGACAACCATCCGTCCTTGTGCCATACTCTGCCGCCCTCCCTCGGCGGGGTGTCATGCTGTCGTTGCCCGAATCCTTGCGAGCACGTCTCTGTAGTACTCCCGCTCCCATTCGTTTCTCCCCATGCCGTCGCCGTCCGTCCCGCCGATCGATCCACCGACACGGATCCGAGCGCGGTTCCAGCGTCCTCCCCCCAGCATCCCGCCGGAGCGAGCGCGCGCTTCCGGGAGAAAATGGACTCCCCGCGAATCGACCAGTCGATGATGTCTCGCGCCGGAACCCATGGACGCTCACCGAACAGGCCGGGTGTCTGCGCGTGCGTCGGCTCCGGCCACCTGATCTTCTCGCGCCCACGCACCGCCTGCAGGAAGAAGCGCCGGCGCGTAGTCGGATCGCCGTAGTTCGCCGCGTTCAGGATCTGCCAGTCGACCGTGTAGCCGAGCGATCGAAGGGCGTCGACGAACGCGTTGAAGGTCGCTCCGCGCTTGCTCTTGAGCGGTGTTCCGTTCGATCCCAGCGGTCCCCAGCTCACGAACTCCGGAACGTTCTCGAGGTAGACGCGGCGCACGTAGAACTCGCTCAGCCACTTGAGCACGAGGAACGCCGACGCGCGGCTCTGCTCTGATCGCGGCCGCCCACCACGAGCAACGCTGTGATGCGTGCACTCCGGGCTCGCCCAGAGGAGATCGATCGTGTCGCGCGGCCCGAATACCTCGTGCGGATTCAGGTGGCTGAGGTCCGCGCAGTAGTGGCGCGCCTGCGGGTGGTTGCGTGTGTGAGTCTGGATAGCCACGTCCCAGTGGTTCACCGCCGCCAGGTCGTAGCGCTCACCCGCGAGCGCCTGGATGATGCCGGTTGACTCGCCTCCGGCCCCGGCGAAGAGATCGACTACACGGGGCATTCTCTCACCTCGGCCC
>CAZVEF010000170.1:0-5223 GCA_964625715.1 uncultured Spirochaetaceae bacterium
TGGCTCGGTCGTACTCAGATTCAGTTTTCTGATCCATACGGTGCCCGCCGGGCGCTCCTCGAGGCGATTCTCCCGCCGAGCGCGTACCGGGAGTTCGCGAAAACCGGAGAGGCCGAGGCGCGTTTCCACGAGAACGTAGCGATATTCTACTTGGACTTCGCCGACTTCACGGAGATCGCCTCAGGTATGCCGCCACGACAACTCGTGGAGATCCTCGGTGAGCTGTTCGATGGGTGCGAGCGGGTCGAGACCATCGGTGACGCCTACCTTGCGGTCGCCGGCATGGCGGGAAGCGACGATCAACACGGTTCCGACCGTGGCGAATCGGTTGGGGTGTCAATGGTCAGAGCGACGCTCGAAATACGGCGATTCCTTGCTGGAAGGAACGCGGAGTTCGAGGCATTGGGTTCGCCCAGCTTCGAGGCCGGTGGAGTCGCCGATGAGGTCACGATATCCGGCTGTGTGGCCGATGCGATCACCGGCGCCCACGGGATATCAGTCGAGCAGCGCGACAGCATCGCCGCGAAAGGCAAAGGCGAGCTGGTTGCGTTTCACGCGGTCAGCCAGGCGTAGGAACATCTCCACCCGATGGGGTTACCTTGCTGCCTTTGCGCAAGACTCCGACGAAGTTGCTGAGTTGCTTCGCGGTTCGCGATTCTGGAGCAACATACCATTGCGACTCGACCAGAATTAAGTGTACGAGATCGATCCGCTGGTGCGCCCCAAGTGCGGAAGCGGAGGACACCGGCTTCACTCCTGCTCGTTGCCGTTCGAGATACGCTCGACCTCCTTCCGGAGCCGCTCGATCTCCCGCCGGAGCTCTTCGAGCGACTCGACGCCGGCGATCGCCGATTCTCTGCTGCCGGCCTCCCGATCGATGAGAAAGGAAGCGATGAATGCGGTGAGGTAACCGAATACCCCGGCCGCATACAGGGAGAGCAGGAATGCGAGAATGCGCCCTTCGCCGGTCACAGGCCACGCGGCCGATCCCAGCGTAGTCATGATCATCCCGGTCCACCAAAGGGCATCTCCATAGGTCTCGAACCCCATTTCGGCCGTTGCTTCCTGTTCCAGGGCGAACATGCCGGCTGCTCCCACGAGCGTGACGACGGTGGTGAGGAGCAGGACATACGGAAATCCCCGTCGCCGCATCGATCCGCGCAGCGCGCGCATTCCCCTGTTCAGCGAACCGACCACGTTCATCAGCCGCACTCCGCCGCGGGCGCCCTGAGCCAGGCGCAAAAGGCGGGCCATTCGGAGGATTCGAAAGAGCCTGAGCGCCGGAAGAACAAGAGAAAGCGCGGTGAGAATGTTATGCCTGAGAAAGCGGAGTTTCTGCGGAGCGAGCAGCAATCGGACGGCAAAATCGACGATGAAGATTGCCCAGATCAGAAGACCCAGCACCTCCAGGAACGGAGTCAACCCGCGAGTGAGCTCCACGACGAGGAGGACGATCCAGAGAGCGCTCAGCAGAAGCACCGGGCCTTCGAGCCACTCCTCGAGCTGCCTGAGTGTCTCCCACCTCTGTTCATCCAGCCGTTGTTCTTCCGATTCGCCCATGGACTATGGTAGCGCGGACGGGCGTCGGAGAGGAAGCGCGTGATCGCTGATCTTTGTCTGCAGCGCGAACGCACCGACCGTTGCCCGGCGATCCCTGCTATGATAGCCCTTGGGCAGGAGCAGACATGAGTTCAGAGGAGTTCTCGAGATATCGGAGGGCACACCGTACCTTCCTGAGAACCAGGAGTTCGGCGACCAGAACATGGCCCGCTACATAACGTGCCGGGTACAATATACACGCTCGTGCACTTTGATCCCCCGGGTCGGAAGCAGGATGGATTCAGTGCTGACGGAGTCAGCTCGCTTCGACCGCAGTTTTTTTGTCCGGATCCTCGGGCTGTTCGCGACCCGCCGGCGCCATGGGCGCCGGTCGCTTGCGCGCGAAGCCGTTCGTGATCCGGTCTATGACGATGGCCAGGAACACGATCGAGAGTCCCGCTTCGAATCCCTTGCCGACGTCCACGCGGTTGATCGCGAGCAGGACTTCCATCCCGAGCCCACGGTTTCCGATCATCGAGCCGATGACGACCATCGCGAGCGCCACCATGGTGGTCTGATTGATACCGACCATGATCGAAGGACGGGCGAGCGGCAGTTGGACGTCAAAAAGCAGGTTCCATCGGTTCGCGCCGAACGCCCTTGCAGCTTCGATCGTGTCGCCGGGGACCTCGCGAATGTCCACGTCGGTCAGCCGAATCACCGGAGGGACTGCGTAGATGAGGGTCGCGAAGGTTGCCGGTACCCGTCCGAGACCACAAAGCATCAGCGCGGGTATGAGGTAGACAAACGACGGCATTGTCTGCATCGCATCGAGGATCGGCGTGAGGATCCGCTTGAGCGTGTTGTTCCACGCCATCGCGATGCCGGTCGGTATACCGATCGCAATGGCGATCGCGACAGAGACGATGACGACCGAGAGCGTCGTCATTGCTTCGTTCCAGTAGCGGAATGTGCCCACGAGCGTCAGCATGACCGCCATCGATACTCCATATTGCCATGTTCCGATCATCCGCCACGCGAGTAGTCCGACCGCAGCGACGAGGACGAACCACGCGAAGAAGACCAGCCCCCGATCCAGTCGAACACCCCTCCCAGATTGGAGAGTATCCAGTCCATTGCGCTGTCCACCCAGCCGGCCAGGGGGATGCGGAGCCCTTCGGGAAACTCAAACATCGGTCTCTTCCTCTTCGGGCGTATGGAGCGCTTCGAGGATTGCTCGCGGTCGGACGACGCCGAGCAGCTTTCCGTCGCTGTCGGTAACGGGAAGCGGGTAGCTCTCCGCGCTCACGAGACCAAACAGGTCCTCGATCAGGACATCCGGCGACACCGGCTCCGGTCGAGCGAGATCGGCAACGTCGATTCTCCTGACCTCCTGCGTGATCAGCCGATCGATGAGTTCGCGCGTGCAGATGCCGAGGTAATGCTGCTTCTTGTCCACCATGAAGCCCCAATCGCGCTTGGCGTGTTCGAGCTCGACACGCGCTGCCCTTGGACCCTGCCAACTGTAGAGTAACATCTCCGAGTCGCCCATGACCGTCGCGGCGCTGAAGACCCTCGCGGTCGAGGCGTCCCGCGTGAATGCGCGTACGTAATCATCATAGGGGTTGCTGAGAATCTCCTCGGGGTCGGCTACCTGGACGATCTCGCCGTCGCGCATGATCGCAATCCGATCACCGAGCTTGAGCGCCTCGTGCAGATCGTGCGTGACAAAGACTATCGTCTTACCGAGCTGATCCTGCAGGTCGATGAACTCGTCCTGGAGCTCGCGACGAATGAGCGGATCGAGACCGCTGAACGGCTCGTCCAAGAGGAGAATGTCCGGGTCTGTCGCGCGCGCGCGAGGCCCACCCGCTGCTGCATACCGCCGCTCAACGAAGAGGGGTGGTACTCTTCCCAGCCGGACAACCCGACCGTGTCGAGCGCCTTTCGGGCGGGTTCTTCGCGCTTCTCGCGTTCCTCGCCGCGAAGCTTCAGTCCGTACGCGGCGTTTTGAAGCACCGTATAGTGCGGCAGGAGGCCATAGTTCTGGAAGACCATGCTGATCGCATTCCGCCTGAACTCGAGCAGTTCGGGCGACGTCATCGCCGAAACATCGACTCCATCCACCCATAGCGTTCCACTCGTCGGCTCGATGAGGCGAATCAGGGTCCGAATCAGCGTCGACTTGCCGCCTCCGGAGAGCCCCATCAAGACAAAGAGCTCGCCCGATTTCACTTCGAAGCTGACGTTGCGAAGCGCGATGACGCTGCCGGTTCGCGCCTGCAACTCAGACTTGGGAAGATCGCGCAGGTCCTTGGTCAGCACCTGCGAGGGGTTCTTGCCGAAGGCCTTCCACAAGCCTTCGACTCGAACGGCGACGTCGGAGTTCGGCCGTCGTTCGCCGTTCGGTGTTGTTTCTGACATACCGGCATCAGGGTAGAGCCGCTCGAACCTTGTCGGCTATCTCATTGGACACCCATTCAGTCCAGACGTCCTCTTTGTTCTGAAGGAACCAGATCGCCGCCTCTTCGGCGTCGTCGACCTGCTCGTCGAGAACGTTGAGGAACTCGTTGTTCACCTCGACACTCGTGTTGTAGTTCGCGAGGAACTCTGCGACCTCGGGCATCGCCTCATAGCTCTCGGCGTTCATCAGAATGTCGACGTCCGCGGCGGGGAACTCGGTGCCCTCGAGCCGAACCATGTCCAGCTGGTACATGATCGCAGTCGGCTCCCAGTAGTAGCCAACCCACGGTTCACGACGGTCGTAGGCACTCTTCATGGACGCGGCCAGCGACGCATCGGAACCGGGCAGGAACGCGGTGTAGTCTTCGTACAGGTCATACTCTTCCATCAGGTTCTCGCTGATCTCGGTGGCCGACCATCCGGGAAGTCCTACGAGGATCCGTCCCTTGCCGGGGTTTTCGGGGTCGGGGAAGAGATCGGAGTACTCGGGCAGATCCTCGATCGATTCGAGATTCGGCGCAACGGGTTCGATCCCGCGGTCCGGATCACCCTCGATCATATACCGAGGCACCCACCAGCCCTGAGGACCGTCGGGCATGTTCTCGCCGACGTTCACCACCGTACCGGCCTGTTCCTGTTCCTCGTACGCCTCGGGGTAGTTCGAGTGCCACGACTCCATCATGACGTCGATATCGCCCGGTACGAGCCCGTTGAACAGCGGGATCGTGTCGCCGGGGATGAAGTCGGCGCCATAGCCGCCGTATCCGTTCTCCAGTATGAACGCCACAATTCGGTTGTGTACGAGAATACTGTCCCAGGATGCATCCGCAAAGACCATTTCCCGTACCTCTTCGCCGCCCTCGGTCTGTCCTGCCGCCACTGCGAATCCAGTGACAAGGGCAAAGAGCATCAAGACCAGCGCGATTCTGTTACTCATGTGTTTTATCAATCGTGACTCCTTGTATCATAATATTTAGAACTCTATGCAAATAACGCCCGAGTGTCCCGTACCGAAGCAGCGCTCCGCTCCGCGTCGATCGTCAGAACGCACACCGAGGCCCGTGAGCTCGCACGCGTGGACCAAGCGGCGGAGGCTTTCACCATTCTGTTTCTGGTTGCTTCTGACTCTGAAAGTTTTATCCCTAACTGACTGACGGCGAGATTCTAACAGCTCGGAATCGCCCAACCCATCCTCCGAGACCAAGAAGTTCTCCTTCCTGG